>DRMV01000043.1 GCA_011322445.1 Chloroflexota bacterium
CAGTGATGGTGTAGCCGGAAAGGGGTTCGCTGCCGGTGATGGCCACCACGGCGCTATCGCGGCACCAGCCGCCGCTGCTGCTGCACTGCAACTGGGCCGCGACGGTGGCCGGAGGGAGGGATTCGTTGTGGCATGAATCCTCAACTCGAAGGTAAGGAAGGCCGATAGCGAGGATTGAGCCAACCAGTTTTTGCACCTCTCAATAACAAGGCCCACTGCTCAGGCTCCGCCCACGTGGGGAAAAGTGGTATTATTTTACCGGAAGGGAGGGCAGAACGTGCGAAGCAAATCTGACTTTGCCGCCGAAATTCGCCGCTGGGTGGGAGAAACTGCCTACCGGCGCGGCGAGGTTTACGCACGCGAGGGGCGCGTGCGCCATCCACGGCGGCAAGAGCGTGTGTTAGAAGCCCTGTGCCAGGGACAAGCCGTTTTGCCCTATCAGGTAGAGGTGCGTCTGGGCGAAGACGGCAGCATCCTCCACGCCCGTTGCACATGCCCCGTGGGCAGCGCGGGGCGCTGCAAGCATGTGGCCGCGGTGCTGCTCCTGTGGCATACTCACCCCGAAGCCTTTGCCCCCGCGCCACCGCTGGCCGCCACCCTTGCCCACTGGAAAAAAGAGGACCTCATCCGCCTCATCCTACGCATGGTGGCCCGCTACCCCGACCTGGCGCTGTGGGTCATGCACGAGGGCCAAGACCATCCACCGCCCCCAGGGTGACTTCCGGCAAAGCGCTATGCGCCACATGGTATAATCCCCCGCATGAAAGCCCACCACTGGTCAACAGCCGCCCTGCTGGGGACGGCTTTTCTTTTCCTCGCTGTGCTGTTTTCCCAAACGGCTGTGGTGCGCGCGGTCCCTCCTACACCCACGCCAACCCCTACGCCGGCGACTTCCCCCACCGTGCCGGTGCTGTGCTCCCCCGGCGTTTACCCTGCCGATTATGCCGTGGATTGCGCGCCCTGGGGTCCTTCAGCCTACCTCAGCCACATGGCCGCACTGGGTTACACCTATCCCCCGCAACCTCTGCCTGCCCATCCGCTTCCCTCTTCGTGGGATAGCCTCCCCGGCAAATGGCATTACGCCCAGGTGCTGCGTGACGGTGGGCGGACGCTTTACCCCAGCCTGAAAGACGCCGCCGCGGGCACCCGCGGGCGTCAACTTCCACCAGGGTTTGTGTACGTTTCCTACTACCGCACTGCTTCCTATCAGGGCAAACTCTTCTACCTGGTGGACGAAGAAGGCTGGTGGATGCGCAAAAACGACCTGTGGGCCGTCGCACCTTCCAAATTCCGCGGGGTGATTCTGGGACGCACGCCTTCACACCCCTTTGGATGGGTGTTACAGCCCCTCAAAACCAAGCAGACCCCCGGCTACACCCACGAAGATTACACCCACCACCGGCTTAACCGCTACGACATCGTGCAGGTTTACGACACACGCGAAGCCAACGGGATGAAATGGTACATGATTGCCCCCAACGAATGGATTCCGCAGCGGCTGCTGGCGTTGGTTTTCCCCCGGCAAAGCCCACCGGAAGACGTGAGCGGCGAGCGATGGATTGAAGTCAATCTCTTCGAGCAAACGCTGGCGGCTTACGAGCACGGTCGGATGGTTTTCGCCACGCTGGTATCGACCGGCCGTCCACCGTTTTGGACCAGGCCCGGCGTGTTCCATATCTACAAAAAACTTCCAAGCACGCGTATGCGGGGGGCTTTTGCCGCTGACCGTTCCGATTATTATCAGTTGGACGATGTGCCGTGGACGATGTATTACGACGAAAGCCGGGCACTCCACGGCGCATATTGGCATGACTATTTCGGCTATCGTACTTCTCATGGCTGCGTCAACCTGACGATCGCTGACGCTCACTGGCTATACGAATGGGCGCATATCGGCGACATGGTGTACGTCTGGGATCCTTCCGGCAAAACGCCCCTGGAAGGCGGCGGGGGCGGGCCGTAGCCTCAGGGCTTGCGCCGCCGGTTGCCGGTAAAAGTGTGCCGATGCACGGGGGAAAAGCCATATTGCGCCAACGCCGCACGATGCTGTGCCGTGCCGTAACCTTTGTGTTGCGCCAGCCCGTATTGTGGGTAACGCTTGCCCAACCGTTCCATCCAGGCATCGCGATGGGTTTTTGCCAGCACCGAGGCCGCGGCAATGCTCAGCACCTGCTGGTCGCCCCGCACCACCCCCACCTGAGGCAAAACGCACGTCGGCAGCCGCAAATAATCCAGCAGCAAAAAATCGGGCGCGGGGCGCAGCCACCCCAACGCCCGCTGCACCGCGACGTAAAGTGCGGGCAAAATGCCCCAGGCATCAATCTCGGCTGGCGAAGCATAGCCCACCGCCCAGGCCAGCGCCTTTTCTTGCACCTTCCGGGCCCAGAATACCCGCTGGGCGGGGGTCATCATCTTGGAATCAAACACGCCCGCGAGCGCATCGGGTTCCAGCGAGGGGGGCAGAACCACCACTGCCGCCGCAACCGGCCCCGCCAACGCCCCCCGGCCAGCCTCATCAACGCCCGCCACATAGCGATAACCGCTTTCCCACAACGCTCTTTCGAGGTGCAAATCAGGTCTCGGGCGCGTCATACCGTCCCCTCAATGCCCGCCAGCGGATGGTCAACAAATCGACCGCCATACCCAACGAATCGTGCACCAACCGCACCCGGCTATCGGGGTCGAAATACCAGGTAATGGGCACTTCCACCACGCGATAGCCGCGCCGCCGGGCAATGAACAGAATTTCAACATCGAAAGACATGCCTTCCAGCGTCTGATGACGGAAAAGGTCTTCCGCCACGGCGCCACGAAAGCACTTGAAGCCACACTGGGTATCGCGGAAACCCGGCAACGCCAGCGCCTGCACCATAAGGTTGAAAGCCCGGCCGACGATATGCCGATAGGCCGGCTCTCCCACCCGCCGGGAAGCCGGCAACTCGCGCGAGGCAATCGCCACATCGAAATCGCTCAACTGGGGCGGCAGAAAGCGCGGCAATTCCTCAATGGGCATCGACAAATCGGCGTCGGCCAAAAAGCGATACTCGCCGCGCGCTTCCAGCATCCCGCGACGCACCGCCAGCCCCTTCCCCCGCCGCGTTTCGTGGAACACGCGGACGACCTCAGGGTGGGCTTCCTGAAAACGGCGGGCCAGCGCCAAGGTAGCGTCGGTCGAGCCGTTTTCCACGATTACCACCTCGGCGTGATAGGGCTGTTGCGCAAGAAAACCCAGCACCTTCTGCAAGGTGCCGGGAAGTCGACGGGCCTCATTGTGTGCCGGAATGACAATGGAGAGAAATGGGGGCATAAGGCACGTGTGGGCAGGGGGCAAACCACCATCAGGTGGCGGTGGCAAGGATGTAGAGGATAGCGCACATGAACGTCAGAAGCACCAACGCTGCCAGTACACCCAAAACAGCCCACTGGCGCGGGGTAAAGTTGAAATACCGCTCGGCCTTGCGCACAGCCTTAGGGGGCGCAGCGGCCTTGCGGCGACGCTGCGGCTTGGGGCGTGTAGCCACCAGGGGTTTAGGGCGAAAAGCGTCGGTCAGGTTCAGCAAATCGGTGGGGGTGAGCACAGTCTCGGCCTTGGTCAACTTGAGAGCATGGCGCTTCAAGCCATCCAGCAGCAAAGGCGTCACGTCGGGACGCACAGCATCTACATCGGCGCCGGTGTTTGCGAACACCATTAGCGGCGTCACCTTGACGGGTTGGCCGGTCTTCTTTTCCAAAAAGGCCGCCACCCCCGCGCTCAAATCTTTGATCACCTGCACCATATTCGGTTTGCCGGGGCGATAGCGACGATTACCACCCTGCATCACCTCCCACTGGCCTTCCCGAATGCGGAAAAAACCCGCTTTCGGCCAAACGTAGAGCAAAAACACACCCGGCGGCCCCAGCACGACCGGCGGCAACGGCGTTTCTTCGCCCGGAAGGCGAAACCCCCGCACCACCGTAAAGCGGTTATCCAACACGCCAGCCAGCACCCGCAAAACGGTATCTTCAGCCTGATGGCGCTGGTACCACTTCCAACCGTGCTTCAAAATCGCCTGCAAACGGGTTGCCCAGTCCGCCTTTTGCTGCCCCCGCTTGGGCTTGAGCGGTGAAAGGTCAATGAGTTTCATGGCATATTCCTCGCGAGAAAAGGCCTCGGTGTGCTGCTCGTATTATAGCAGAAGAAGGCAATACGCTCCGCTTTTGGGTACAATACAGAAGTCCGGGCAGCAAAGCCCGCATTTCTCTCGTTCCACCCCACTCCAGGAGGCCAAAATGCGCGTCTTACTTCAGCGTGCAAAATGGGGGCGCGTGCTGGTTGGCGGGCACCCCATTGCCGAAATCGGGCCAGGCGTCGTGCTGCTGGTGGGCATCACCCACAGCGACACCGAAGAAGAGGCCCGTTATCTGGCGCACAAAATTGCCCATCTTCGCATTTTCGAAGATGAAGAAGGCAAACTCAACCGTTCTTTGTTGGACACCCAGGGCGAAGCCCTCGTCGTTTCCCAATTCACCCTCTATGCCGACACCCGCAAAGGTCGCCGGCCGGCCTTTGTCGCGGCCGCGCGGCCGGAACACGCCCGCCCGCTGGTGGAACGCTTTGCCGCACTGCTTCAGGCCGAAGGCGTGCCCGTGCAAACCGGCGAATTTGGTGCCCACATGCATGTGGAACTCTGCAACCACGGCCCGGTGACCATTTGGCTGGAACGGGAACACCCTCAGCCGTAAATGGAGAACCGGCTTCTCCGAAAAGCCGCATCCTCTCTTTCCAATTCCTCCAGCGTGTGGTACAACAACACCGCAAGGCTCAACCTTGCCGGGAGGCAGTCATGAAACTGGTTACAGTGGAAGAAATGCGCGCCATCGAACAACAGGCCGATGCCCACGGCTGGACCTACGCCCAAATGATGGAAGCCGCAGGGGTGGGTCTGGCGCGCGTGGTGGCCGAAGCCTACACCCAACTGGCCGAGCACACCGTTTTAGGGTTGGTCGGCGGCGGCAACAACGGCGGTGATACGCTGGTCGCGCTGGCCGAATTACAGCGCCTGGGATGGCAGGTGGCCGCCTATCTCGCACGGCCACGCCCCAATGACCCGCTCGTGGCGCGCGTCGCCCACGGTGGCGGGTGGATTCTGGAAGCCGCCGACGATCCGCGTCAGGAAACCCTCCGCCGCGCCATTGCCGACCATGCCGTGCTGCTCGACGGCCTGCTGGGCACCGGAGCACGCCCCCCACTGCGCGCAGAAACCGCCCGCATTTTAGCCGCGGCCAAAGAAGCCGCCACGGCTCACGGCGTCATCGTCGTGGCTGTTGACGTACCCTCCGGTATTGACAGCGACACCGGCGAGGCTGCCGAAGCCACCTTGCCCGCCGACTTGACCGTTACCATGGCTGCCGCCAAGGTCGGCATGGCCCAGATGCCAGCGTTAGGGCTGGTGGGGAACGTTGTGGCCGTGGATATTGGCCTGCCCGAAGGGCTGCCTGCCTGGGAAGCCATCCACCGTTATTGGGCCGAAGCCGAGATGGTGCGCGCCCTCCTTCCACCGCGCCCTGCCGAAGCCCACAAAGGCCTCTTCGGCCACGCGCTCATTGCAGCGGGCTCGGTCAACTTCGCCGGCGCGCCCCTGCTGGCCGGAAAAGCCGCCTACCGCGCCGGTGCAGGGCGCGTGACCCTGGCCGCTCCAACCCCACTCCACAATGCGCTGGCCGGCGCTTTGCCAGAAGCCGCCTGGCTGTTACTGCCTCACGAAATGGGGGTTTTGGCCGAAGATGCGGCCGACGTGCTGCAAAAAGCCCTGCCGCGCGCCACCGCACTGCTGCTTGGGCCCGGGCTGGGGCAAGAGCAAGCCACCGCCGATTTTCTGGCGCGGCTCCTGGGCGCCAAACGCCAGGGGCGGGGAACGCTGGGCTTCGTGCCCGCCGAGAACAACGCCAAAGCCAGCGAGAACCACCTGCCGCCGCTGGTGGTCGAAGCCGATGCGCTCAAACTGCTGGCCCGCCTGCCCGATTGGCCGCAGCGCCTGCCCGGTCCGGCAGTTTTGCTGCCTCACCCCGGCGAAATGGCTACCCTCACCAACAGCACCCCTGAAGCCATCCAGGCCGACCGGTTGGCTGCGGCCGAAAAATACGCCAAAGCGTGGGGGCACATTGTGGTGCTGAAAGGCGCGGGCACCGTGGTCGCCAGCCCCGACGGCCAGACGGCGGTCATTCCGGTAGCCACACCGGCGTTAGCGCGCGCGGGCAGCGGCGACGTGCTCGCGGGCATGGTGGTGGGGCTGCTGGCGCAAGGGCTGTCGCCGTGGGAAGCCGCCGTTGCCGGGGCCTGGCTACATGCCCAGGCCGGGCTTTTCGCGTGGGAAAACACAGGCACCACGGCAAGCGTGCTGGCGCGGGAAGTCGCCGACGCCCTGCCGCGCGTGTTCAACGCCATCGGTTACGGCTAATCGCCGCGATCAGGCTTTGCCCTCTTGAGCAGCGAGGCGCCCTTGGGAAGAAAGGCGCCTCGCTGCGTTCCCATGAAAAAACTGCTGCCCGTTTATTCCCATTGCACTGTCACGCCCAGCAAACCAGGGCCGAAGTGCACGGCCAAAGCCGGGCCAAAATCCACCACCAACGGGTCGCCCTCAAAGCCCAGCGCCGCAGCGGCTTCCGGCGCCCAGGCGCGCGCCTTGGCCTCGATGCCACCATGCACCACCGCCATCCGCTTGACGGGGCTTTCCCCCTTAGCCGCCTGCAGCAACGCCAACACTCGCTTCAACGCGCCGCGGTAAGTGCGCTCGGTGGCCACAGCCTTGGGCACGCCATCCAGCAAGCCGACAATTGGCTTCACCTGCACCGCGGCCTGGGCAGCGGCCTCCGCCCCCTGGGTACGGCCTGAGGCCGTCAGGTGCTCCACTTCGGTCACCGTGAAAAACAAACGGGAATGCGCTTTGACCGCCGCGATGGCCGCCAGGGCTTCTTCGAGGCCGCCGCCCGCTCGCACGGCTTCCACGGCCTCGATGAGCATGAAGCCCATCTGCATCGAGGTTGTTTCGCTATCCACCACGTGTACCCGAATGCGGTCAGAGACCATCTGCGCGGCCAGTTCCGCCGATTGGCAGGTGCCCGAAGCCTTGGCCGTGACATGGATGGAGATCACGTCGGTGTAACCTTCCTCAGCCAGGCGTGCGTACACCCGCCGGAAGTCCTCCGGCGAAGGCTGCGAGGTCGTCGGCATGTTGCCGGTTTCCTGCTTGAAGGTTTGCAGCCGACGATAGAACTCGTCTGGCGCGATCTCCTCATAATCCTTCAGGGCTGTTTCCCCAAACATCACATACACGGGAACGACCTCAATGCCATAAGCAGCGGCCATTTCCGGTGGCATATTGACGGTGCTATCGGTTACAAATGCAATAGTCATGGGTTTCTCCTTCCAAAGGGTCTGCAAAGAAAAACACCGCATCCCGTCAAGAGATGCGGTGCCTATGCGCTTCCTGCGTCCTGAGCAACCGTTGCACTTATGCCTGGGCAGGCTTGGTCGCAACGACATCGGCCATGCCGCTGGTGGTCACGACTTCCACCCTGGCTTCCGGGGGCAAAAACGCCGCAATTTGCTGCGGCAACAAGAAGTGCGAGCGCATCAAAAGCACCTTCTCGCCCAACGCCAAGGCCTTGACCAGGGGCAAGTTGAAATCAGGCTCTTCAATGACCAGGCGCCCACCGGGCGCCAGCACGCGCCAGAGTTCTCGCACGCTGGCTTCCTGCTCGAAAACGTGGTGCAGGGCATCAACCATCACAATGCGGTCGAATGTACCATCAGGGAAAGGCAATTGCTCGGTAAGGGCTGCGGCGGCCTGCAAGCCCTCCTTTTCCAGGGCATAGCGCAACATGCCCACCGAGAGATCAGCCACCACCACCTGCCGCGCCGGCTTCAAGAACTGCGCCACCCGCCCGGTGCCGCCGCCGGCATCCAACACGCGATGCTCGGGAGCCAGTTGCAGCACTTCCAGCAAATGGTGCGGGTCTTGCGGGTGAATCAGGCGCTCGTACCAGGGGGCAATGAGGTCAAAATGGAAATCCGCGCCGTAATGCGAGGCCCGCCAGCGCCACAGCAACGCCCCCCCAAGCGCCGCCGCGAAATCAATTAGCAAGACGCCCCACCACACACCGAGGCTGCCCAACCAAACCGCCCGCAACATCAGTTGGGCACCGCCCAACATCGCTGTCGCCAGCAAAGCCGTGCCATATCCCAAGCGGCCACTACCCAGATAACCCACGCCGAAATAGAGCGCCGCCTGAAGCAGGAAAGCCAGCCCCACGGCCCGCGGCGCTGCCCGGCCCCACAGCGCAGGCAGAGGCAGCAACGCCAGTAAGAACCAAAGCACCGTCAACCACCATGATGGTTTCCGCACGGCTACCCCCACGGTAAGGCTTGAGCGGCAATCTTGCGATGGACTTCGCGCGCCAGCAAGGTATCATCGAGGGCGCGATGGCTGTTGGGGATGGGAATGCGCAACTCCCGCCCCACTTGCTCTAACCGCCAGCGTCGCAGGCTGCCATCGGGCGCGCGCTGGCCCTTGAACTCGGAATAGAGCATCAGCAAATCGCCGAACTCCGCCCCTGGCACTTCAAAAGCCATGCCATAGCGGGCGGCGGTTTGCTGCATCAGGCGCACGTCGTAATCGGCGTTGTAAATCAACACCAAACGACCTGCCATCGCGGCCTGAATTTGCGGCCATGCTTCCGGCCAGGTGGGCGCGCCCTGCAACATGGTCGTGGTCAAGCCGTGCACACGCGACGCATCGGGCGGCACTTCACCTTGCGGGCGAATGAGCGTGTTGACCAACGGGCGGCCATCGGCATCCACAATGGCAATTTCGATGACTTCCGCACCTTCATCCAGGCCGGTGGTTTCGGTATCCAGGTAAACCGGTTGCCGTTTCAGCCACGCTTTGGCCTGCCGAATGGCATCCCAGCGGCTCATGCATCTTCCTCCGGTGCATTTTGCAAAATGGCCTCAATGCGCTCCAGCACCTCATCGCCGAGTTTGTCTAAAGCCTCGGCGGCACCCAGGTTCTCTTCCAGTTGGTCCATGCGGGTCGCGCCGGTAATCACGCTGGAGACCTCTTTGCGGCGCAGCAGCCAGGCGATAGCCAGTTGGGCTGTGGTGATGTCCAGGTCGGCAGCCAAAGCAGAAAGTTGCCGCACTTTTGCAATCACCTCGGGCGTAATCCGGTCGCGAATCCAGCCCATGTTTTCCAGCGAGGCCCGGCTGCCCTCGGGGATGCCATCGTTATACTTGCCCGTCAGAATGCCGGAATAAAGCGGGCTCCACGTGGTCAGGCCAATGCCAAAGCGCCGAGCCACCGGTGCGAGTTCCATTTCCACGCGGCGGCGGTGCAGCATGTTGTACTGCGGCTGCTCCACCACCGGCGGGATGAGGTGGTGCTGACGCGCCAGGCCCACGGCCTCCACAATCTGCGCTGCCGTCCATTCCGAGGTGCCCCAGTAGAGGATTTTCCCCTGCTGGATGAAAATGTTCATCGTGTAAACCACCTCTTCCACCGGCGTATCGGGGTCAAAGCGATGGCAATAATAAATATCCAGGTAATCGGTCTGCAAGCGCCGCAGCGAAGCATGCAGCGACTCGCTCATGTGCTTGCGCGACAAGCCGCGTCCGTTGGGCCCAGGCATCGTAGGCCAAAACACCTTGCTGGAAAGCACCAAGCCCTCACGCGGCAAGCCTTGAATGGCCTTTCCCATGATGATCTCCGCCTGGCCGCGGGCATACACATCGGCATTGTCGAAGAAATTGATGCCGCGGTCATACGCTGCATGCACGAGGTCGGTGGCTTCCTGCTGGGAAAGTTGATTGCCAAAAGTGACCCACGCCCCATAAGAAATTTCACTTACTTTGATCCCCGACTGACCCAAACGTCGGTAATGCATTTTAACCTCCTGGCAGAAACTAAGCGTTAGAATGACCTAAATTATACCAGCCATTCCGCATTTTCCGTCTCCAGAGGCAAGCCTTACCACCCCCTCCCGTTGCGTCCCTTGCGCCCCAACATCGCCCAATTTTAGCCTTGCATTCCAGGGTATCTTATGCTAAAGTGTAAGCGAGAGCCTTGGAAAGGCAAGGAGGCCACAATGAACGGCGAATGGGAACAAATGGCTGAAGACATCCGCCGCTCGCTGGAAGCCATCACCCGCGCCCATGCCAGCGCCGAGGCATTGCAGAAAGAGCCCGGCCACCATACGCTGCAAGCCTATCGGCAGGAACTGCAGGCCCTCATCAAAGAGCTCAAAACGCTGGATTACCTGGTGCATCATGAAATCGAGGTCGCCGTCGAAGACATTGGCGACTTGCTCAATCGGGCATTGGTCGGGCGCAAAGCGCCTTATCGCCACAGCCCCGAAATCCACAATGCTGAGGATGAATGACAGCCAATGAGCAGCACTACCCTCGAGATATTCATCGTCGAAGACGACAACGACACTGCCGACATGCTGGCCGAAATGGTGCGCCTGAGCGGCTATCGCGTGCGCCTTTACCACGGGGCGCACACGGTGCTGGCCGCGTTACGCCACACCAAGCCTGCCGCCATGATTTTAGATATCATGATGCCAGACATCTCCGGCCTGGACGTCTTGCGGGAAATCCGTAACGATGCCCGCTTGCAAGCGCTGCCGGTGATTTTGCTTTCTGCCAAAAGCACCCCGCTGGAAATCGAAGAAGGGATGCAAGCCGGTGCCAACCTGTACCTCACCAAACCCGTGAGGTTCGACGAACTCCAGCGCGCCATCGAAGAAGTGCTGGCAGTCAACACGACATAACCTTTGCGAGGTCGCCTGATGAGTGTCATTCGCGCTTTCATTGCCATCGATTTGCCGGAAGAAGTCCGCCAGCGCCTTTCCCGCGTTTCGCACAAACTTCAGCAACAGCTCCAACCCTACCCCATCCGGTGGGTGCCTCCCAAGAACATCCACCTGACGCTGAAGTTCCTGGGCGACGTCTCAGAACACAACCTGCGCATGCTCACCCACTTGCTTGCCGGGGAAGTGGAAAGCCACCGCCCCTTTGAATTTGGTGTGGGCACGTTGGGCGCTTTTCCCGACATCCGACGGCCACGGGTGATTTGGGTGGGCATCGAAGCCCCCGACGAACTGGTCGCCCTCCAGCGCGGCATTGACCATGCGATGGCAAAACTGGGCTACACCACCGAGCGCCGCCCCTTCCAGCCGCATCTGACGCTCGCGCGGGTTTCACGCAACGCCACCGGCGCTGAAGTGCGCGACATCAGCCACGTGCTTCAGAAAACCACCGTAGGTTTTCTGGGAAGCACTCGCGTCACCGAAGTACACCTTTACCGAAGCGATTTGCAACCCCACGGCGCGGTTTACACCCGCCTGTTTACCACTTCACTCAACGCCGAAACCCCACCTGCGGTGGTTTAGCCCCATTTCTCCGCCGCAGGCAGCCGTCAGGCTCGCCTTTTCTGACTATGCGAAACACCGCCCCAACCAAGGAGGTCGCTTGGACGCTTTGACGTTTGCTCACCACCTCGTGGACGCCCTGGAAGAGCACAAGGGGGAAGACATCGTGCTTCTGGACATTCACAACCTGGCCCCTTTCGCCGACTACTTCGTCATCTGCTCAGGCGGCAACGACCGCCTTCTCGACGCCCTCGCCCGTGCCGTCCTCGACGAAGGTCGCAGCGCCAAAATTCATGGGCGCGTCGAAGGCACCGCCCGCTCGGGCTGGATTTTGGTCGACTTCGGCGAAGTCGTCGTACATCTCTTCGCCCCCGACCTACGCGCTTACTACCGTCTGGAAGACCTGTGGGCTGAAGGCAAAACGCTGCTGCACGTCCAATAAAGCCCTTTTTTTGCCGCCAAAAAACTGGACGCTTCTCCACGCCTGTGGTAGAATGACGCCCGCTGTTGGGGGCTCGTCTAATCGGCAGGACAGCGGACTCTGGATCCGTATGTGGAGGTTCGAGTCCTCCGCCCCCAGCCAAACACCCGACCATTGTGGCCGGGTGTTTTTCGTTTCAGGGGACAGGGTCAGCCAGTTCTGGCGGCAACGGCAAGCCACGGCGGCGGTAAAACGCCCGCTCTAACACCGCGTGCCGTTCCACAATCCGCCGATACCAGCGCAACGTCAATTCTTCCCGCTCAGCCTCGCTCAACGGCCAGGGGGCTTCGGCGCGATGCAGTGCCGCCCGCAAATGCGAAAGCGTTATCGCCACACTCACCGAAATGTTGAAACTTTCGACAAAACCGTACATGGGCAGGCGTAACGAAGCATCGGCATGTTCCAAAGCGTAGGGGCTAAGCCCTTCTCGCTCATTGCCGAAAAGGAAAGCCAGGGGCCTATCCAGCGGCACGTCTTCCAGGCTCCAGGCCTCGCCGTGGGGCGAAGTTGCCACAATGCGATAACCGCGCGCCCGCAGGGCTTCCAACGCGGCTGCCGTTGCCGGGAATTCCGCTGGCATCTCGTGCTGGCGCTCCAGCGCGGCGGGATCGGCTGCTCCCCACGGGCTGCGGAAGCGATGCAAATCGACCCATTTGTGCGCCCCCAGCGCCACATCGGGGTTGACCTTGTAGGCGTTCCAGTTCTCGGCAATGTAAACATCTTGAATGCCCAGCGCGTCGGCCGTGCGCAGGGTTGCGCTGGCATTCTGAGGCTGATAAATGTCTTCCAACATAAAGGTGATGTAGCGCGTTCGCCAACGCAGCACCTCGGCAATTTTGCGGCGCTTGTTTTCGGTGACAAACTGTCCCAAAAAGGCAATTAACTCACGGCGTAAAGCAACGTCCATGCCTCCTCCTTACAACTTAGCGTCCATAAAGCACACTGATGTGGTCGCGATACAACACCCGCCAGCCGCGGATGAGCAACAACCTGCCCAACGGCGTATCGGGCGGCATCAGCACCAGGCGCACATCCCAGTAATCCAACACCGCCTCCCAACCGGGCTTGACTTCTGCAACCCGCAACCATTGCCCAATGATCTCGTCGCCATACAAATCGGCGCGGCCATCGATAAAGACCGGGTAATCGGGCGCCGCCCACAACAAATATGCACCCCAGCCATAATCGTTGAAAAGGCGGCCCTGCGGACGCTCAGTTTCCAGAAATGCCGCAGCCCCCACCGGGAAATTCTTCGCCGTGGCGCTGGCGTTCACCTGAGGCAGTGCCATGACCCCTACCTTGCCAAAAGCCACCAACGCCGCGAGGCCAATCAGGGCAAGGTTGAGTCGCGGGTGAATGGGAGCAGGCGGGCGCTCTTCCCGTGCAGGCAGCCAGGCCGTCACATCCCGCCGCAGGAATTCGGCATGGCGGGCCAACATCGGCACGGCCACCACCGCAAACAAGGCCACATTGCGCACAGCCGTCAGGGCCATCATCAGCATGCCGCCCACCAGGAACGCATGCTCTAACGTGATGCGGCGAGCCGAAGCCCCTACCACCCACAGCAAAGCCACCAGCAGCGTCAGCATGGGAAGCAACGACGATTTATGGAAATCGGGGGCCTGCCATTCCGAAATCTTGCGCAGGGCGTGAATACCCAGCGTCTTGAACGGGTAGCCATACATTTCCAGGCCATAAGGATTCACCAAAACAGCCAGCACCAGCGCCGCCCCCACAGCCGTGAGGGCGAGTAACCACCGCCAGGCAGCCGCCGCCGCTTGCGGGCCTTCCCGCCAACGCCGTACGCCCCACCGCAACAAAGCAGCCGCCCAATACACGCCCCACCATACCAGCCCCATGATAAACGCACCGTGCCCATTGGCCCACAGCACCATCAAAAAAGGCAACCAAACAAGCAAGCGAGCGCCGCGCCGCCTGGCACGCGCCAATAGCCAAAGGAACAACGCCGAAAGCAAAAAGGAAAGCAAATGCGGACGGGCGCTCCAATAAATGGCCGAAGTTGCTGCCCCCAACGTCACTGCCGCCGCCTTGATCAACGGATGCACCGACACATCCAGTTCCCGCAAAGTAAGCCACACCAGCCCCCACGCGGCCACTACAGTGAGCGCCACGGCCACATTCAGCGCCCCCAGCCCCCCCAGGCGATACAAGCCATACATCAGCAACTCAACCGGCCAGCCTGGGTAATGCCACGCCTCGCCCAACCGAGTATACGAAAAAGGGTCAACGTTTGGCAGAGCATGATGCACCCAAATCCATTTGCCGGCGCTCAGGTGCCACCACGTATCCGGCGAAACGGTATAACGCCCTGCCATCGCCATCACCATCAGGAGCGTCAGCACAGCCAAAAAGCGTTCCAGAGTACGGCGTCGTTCATCTTCCATCATCTACTCCTCGTTCAACGCGTGCAGGCGCTCAGCACTGTACCCGGCAGGGGCGCATCAAGGGCATAAAAAACCACATGATCAGCCACCACCGCCTCTTGCCAGGTCACCCCATGCTGGCGCAGTAGCGCCCGCAAGCAAGTTTCCAGCCGGGGATGCTGCGGCACCACCAGTGCCACCCGACGCGCTGCCGCCACCTGCGCGTCATACGGTGGGTAGCGGTCGTCGCGCGGCGTGTAGCGCAAATCACGATGATAAGGCAAGCGCGGCACGAAAATCAGGCGCTCAGCGGTCAAAAAAGCCAGGGGGTAGGCCACCCAATAAGTCGTATAGCCGCGCGTCTCGCCGTGGGCTTCCAAAAACGCAGCCAACTGGGGCACAGCATCGGGGGCAAGACGGGCATCAGGGGCAAACTGGGTGGTCATCCGGTAAGGGTTCGCCGCGGCCTGGGCCGTACCGACAGCATAAAACAGCACCAGGAAGCCCACCACCCCCCAGCCAAGGGGCCTTCCCCGCCACCGCAGGCGCGGGAAAGCGCCCGCCAGCCCCAAAAAGAGCATTTGCGTGACCGGCAGGAAATAGCGCCCTGACGGGTCAGTACCAAAAGCCGTCAACACAAAACCCGCCCCAACGGCCAGCACAACCCCGAGAGGCAGCCACCATGCTTTCCGCCAGGAATGCCCCGCCCGCCACCACAGCATCGCCGCGGCGAAATACGCCCCTACCGCCCCTACAGCCAACACCGGCGCCAGCAAACGCACACCCCACGGCGGACGCAAGCCCAACGTCACTGGCAAGCCAAACAGCAGGGCATAAAGGGCATGACGGGCCGCGCGTGCCAGCCAGCCAACATGCTCCACCGCCACAGCGCTGCCGGTCAATTCGCGCAACAGCGCCGCCCAACCGTGCCGCAGGCCGTAAGCCCACCACGGCCACGCGCCCACCACCGCGCCGCCCAACGCTGCCGCCGCCAACAACGCGCTGCGCTGCCATCCCAGCCGCCGCCAACGGAACAGCAAAAACAAGCCCGCGGGCACAGCATACACCAAGGTCAGGCCAAAAGCCCACAAGCCCACGCCAGCCAACACGCCCCACAGCGCAGCCCCGGCAGGGCGCTCAACACCTTCCCCCAGCGCCAGCCACAACAGCGCCGTGCCCAATAACAACGCCTCACCATACCCCCCCAGGCTCACCGTGGTGTAAAGCGTCATATTCACCGTGGGCACGGCCATCAAAAGCGCCGCGGCCAGCGCACTTTCCCAATGGCCAAAAAGCCGCCACGCCAGCGCCGCGGTCAACACTACCGTCCCGGCATAGAGCAGCACCTGCACCAAGCGAATCACCCACACATACGCGCCCAACACTGCAAAACCCGCCGCCACCAGAAAGGCGTCCAGGCTCCCCATGTAAGCCTGACCGTAAAAGAAAGTGGGGCGCCCGCCCTGCAATATATGGCGCGCCATCAAGCCCACCACCGCCTCGTCGGCATTGAACGGGAAGGCCTGCTGCCACAGCCAGAAAACCTTCCAGGCCACGGCGAGCAGCACCGCGCCGCCCAACAACCATCGCCAGCGAATGTGTGCCGTCATGGCTCTATTGTAACAGCCCCTCGGCTGCCTTTGTGCTATACTGAAAGCGTAACACCCATCCCATCTCACGAGGGTACCGCGATGGAAACCGAACTTCCTCCCAAACTGCAATGGATTGAAGACGAACTCCAAAAACTGCGGGAAAGCGGGCTCTACACCCACATCCGCACGCTGGAATCGCCGCAAGGGGCCTGGCTGGTCGTGGACGGCAAAAAGGCCCTCAACTTCTGCTCCAACAACTACCTTGGGCTTGCCAACCACCCCCGGTTGGTGCAGGCCGCCAAAGAGGCCATCGAAAAATACGGGGTAGGCCCCGGCGCGGTGCGCACCATTGCCGGCACCATGAGCCTGCACGTGGAACTGGAAAAGCGCCTGGCCGCGTTCAAGGGCGTGGAAGACGCCATCACCTTCCAGTCAGGTTTCAACGCCAACTTGGGCACCATCCCGGCGCTGGTCGGGCGGGGCGACGCGATTTTCTCCGACGAACTCAACCACGCCAGCATCATCGACGGCAGCCGCCTTTCGCGCGCCCAAATCATCCGCTACGAACACTGCAACCCCGCCGACCTGGAAGCCAAACTCAAAGCCCACCGCCATGAATTCAACCACGCACTGGTCGTCACCGATGGCGTCTTCAGCATGGACGGCGACATCGCGCCCTTAGATAAAATCTACGAAGTCACCAAAAACTACGACGCCATCCTGATGGTCGACGACGCCCACGGCGAAGGCGTGTTAGGGCGCGGCGGCCGCGGCATTGTGGACCACTTCGACCTGCACGGCAAAGTCGACATCGAAGTCGGCACCCTCTCCAAAGCCTTTGGGGTGGTGGGCGGCGTGGTGGCCGGCAACGCCAAAATCGTGGAATGGCTGCGGCAACGCGGTCGCCCCTTCCTCTTCTCCTCGGCCATGACCGTGCCCGACACCGCCGCCTGCCTGGCCGCGGTCGACCTGTTGGAAGAATCCACCGACCTGGTGGACAAACTTTGGGAAAACACCCGCTACTTCAAAGCCGAGATGAAGCGCCTGGGCTTTGATACCGGCCAAAGCGTCACCCCCATTACGCCCATCATGTTAGGGGAAGCCACCTTAGCCCAGGAATTCAGCCGCCGTCTCTTTGAGGAAGGCGTGTTTGCGATGGCCATTGGCTACCCCACCGTACCCAAAGGCAAGGCCCGCATCCGGGTGATGATTTCCGCTGCCCATGAAAAAGAAGACCTCGACAAAGGCCTCGAAGCCTTTGCCAAAGTGGGCCGGGCACTGGGCGTGATTTCGTAACCAACGCCCTCCAGCAAACCCTCCCAGCGACCTGACAGTGTGTCAGGTCGCTGCTTTTTAACGCATAATCAACTCAGATGTTGGGTTTAGACTCCTCGGCAAGGCTCAGCAGGGAATGGGCAAGATTCGCCACCAGCAGGGCGGATGGTGCCTTCGGTAATAACTGAGATGTGGTTCGAGAACGCATTAACGAGCACGCCCCAGGCGCACACCTCGCCTGGGGCATACCCGACCAACTCGGAAGGAGGAAAACACACTCGTCGTTCGGCTCGCACAACTCGCTGCTATTCTACCCTTCCCGCCGAAATGCGTTAGTGACGAACATCACATATTTGAGGTGAGCATTGGCCCCTAACTTCACCCTTTGGGCAGCCGTGCTTCAACGATTGCTCCGCAACTCCGCGCCACGCGCTTATCCGAACCGCGACTTTCTTAGAAAAGCGTTAGAAAAATTTTCTCGCCCTGCCACGGCTTGACAAAAAGCGACCTCACAAGTAAACTATAAGCGTAATAACTTTATACGCATTCCAAATAACTTCACACAGGAGGAAGTACCATGGAAATCAAACGCATGCCCCTTATTGGCGACCCGTTCCCTCAAATGGAAGTTGTCACCACCCACGGCAAACTCAACCTGCCTGAAGCCTTCAAAGGCAAGTGGTTCGTGCTCTTCAGCCACCCCGCCGACTTCACGCCAGTATGCACCACCGAGTTCTACGCTTTCCAAAAGCGCTACCCCGAATTCCGCAAACTGAACACCGAACTCATTGGCCTGAGCGTTGACCAGGTTTTCGCCCACATCAAGTGGGAAGAATGGATTGAAGAAAAACTGGGCGCGAAAATCGAATTCCCCATCATTGCCGACACCGGCGCGGTGGCCGAAACCCTGGGGCTGATTCACCCCGGCAAAGGCACCAACACCGTGCGTGCCGTGTTCATCGTTGACCCCAAGGGCATCATTCGCGCCATTCTCTACTACCCGCAAGAACTGGGGCGCAACATGGATGAAATTCTGCGCATGGTCAAAGCCTTCCAGGTTTCCGACGCCCAGGGCGTGGCTATGCCCGCCAACTGGCCCAACAACGAACTCATCGGCGACAAGGTCATTGTGCCGCCCGCCAGTGATGTCAAGACTGCCGCCGAGCGCCCCAAGCAGTTCGACTGCTACGACTGGTGGTTCTGCTACAAAGAGCAAAAATAACCTCCCCAACCTTTCCCCCTAACCTTTTCTCCTCCTTCTTCACGGGCTGGCCTGCGCGCCAGCCCGTGCCGCGTACTGCAACCTTTCGCCCCGCCGCGTGTTATAGCACCACGAAAACCCCCAAACTCGGAAGGAGATTTTTCTCATGCACACACACCGCGTCGTCATCACTGGCCTGGGCACCCTCAATCCCTTAGGCAACGACGTCCCGACCACGTGGCAACACGCGCTGGAAGGCCGTTCAGGCATCGGCCTCATTACGCTGTTCGACGCCAGCAAACACAAAGTGCGCATTGCCGGCGAGGTCAAAGGCTTCGACCCCAAAGAACATTTCGGCAGCCGCGACGCGCGGCGGTTAGACCGTTACAGCCAACTTGCCATCGTCGCCGCGCGGGAAGCCGTTGCCAGCGCCGGTTGGCAACTGGACCACCTCAACCGCGACCGCATCGGCGTGATCATCGGTAGCGGCATTGGCGGCATTGGCACCTTTGCACACGAAATGCACGTTTACGAAACCCGCGGGCCGGGGCGCGTCAGTCCTTTCCTCGTGCCCATGATGCTCGCCGATACCGCGCCGGGGCTGATAGCGATTGAATTTGGCCTGCGGGGCCCCAACTTCGCCGTGGTGGCGGCTTGCGCCAGCGGCACCAACGCCATCGGCGAGGCCTTCCAGGTCATCCGCCGCGGCGATGCCGACGCCATGCTTGTGGGGGGGGCCGACGCGGTCATCATTCCCCTCGCGATGGCCGGCCTGGAAGTCATGACCGCACTTTCCAAACGCAACGACGAACCCGAAAAAGCCTCCCGTCCCTTCGACGCCAACCGCGATGGCTTCGTGATGGGTGAAGGGGCCACCTTCCTGGCCCTGGAAACCCTGGAGCACGCCCAGGCTCGCGGCGCGAACATCATCGCCGAGGTCGTGGGCTACGGCGCGACCAATGATGCCTTCCACATCACCGCCCCCGACCCCGACGGCAGCGGCGCGGCGCTCTGTATCCGCAACGCGCTGGAAAGCGCCGGGCTGAAGCCCGAGCAAATCAGTTACATCAACGCCCACGGCACCAGCACCCGCCTGAACGACAAAAGTGAAACCGCAGCCATCAAAGCCGTCTTCGGCGAGCACGCCTACCGCATTCCCGTGTCTTCCACCAAATCTATGACCGGCCACCTCTTGGGCGGCGCAGGCGCGCTGGAAACCATGTTCTCCGCCCTCGCCATCCGCGACGGCATCCTGCCGCCCACCATCAATTACGAAACACCCGACCCCGAATGCGACCTGGATTACGTGCCCAACCAGGCGCGCCGCGCCGATGTCCGCTATGTGCTTTCCAACTCTTTTGGCTTCGGCGGCCACAACGGCAGCATCATCCTCGGACGCTTCGAAGGGTAACCGGAGGTCGGCATGACCCGATACGCGCACATCACCGGCTGGGGTGTGGCATTGCCGGAGCACGTCTTGACCAATCAAGACCTGGAGCAAATGGTCGACACCAGCGACGAATGGATCGTCAGCCGCACAGGCATTCGAGAACGTCGCATCGCCGCCCCCGACCAGACCACCGCCAGTCTGGGCGCCGATGCCGCCATCGAAGCCCTCAAAGTGGCCGGTCTCAAACCCACCGATGTGGATCTCATCATCGTTGCCAGTTCTTCGCCAGAACACATCTTCCCGGCCACGGCCTGCATCGTGCAAGATATTCTCGGCGCGACCCGCGCCGGGGCTTTCGACTTATCGGCAGCATGCACCGGCTTCATCTTTGCCCTCAACATGGCCGCCCAGGCCATTCGCTCAGGCAGCATCAACAACGCGGTGGTCATTGGGGCCGAAACCCTTTCCCGCATCGTGAACTGGCAAGACCGCAACACCTGCATTCTTTTCGGCGACGGGGCGGGGGCTTTCGTGCTACAGGCTTCCAGCGAACCGGGCGGGGTGCTGGAAGCCGTCATGCACGCCGACGGCTCCGGGGCCGACGTACTCATGCTGCCCGCAGGCGGCAGCAAACTGCCCACTTCGGCCGATACCGTCGCCCACGGCCTTCACTACGTCCGCATGGATGGGCGGCCGGTGTTTCGTTTTGCCACCCGCGTGATGGCCGAAGCCACGCGCGAAGTGGTCGAAAAGGCCGGGCTGTCGTTAGACGACATTGACCTCATTGTACCCCACCAGGCCAACTACCGCATTCTGGAAGTCGCCGCGCGGGGGCTCAAAATGCCGATGGAAAAGTTCATGATCAACCTGGACAAATACGGCAACACCTCTACCGCCTCGATTCCGATTGCTGCCGCCGAAGCCGCCGAACAGGGCCGCCTGCGCCGGGGCGATAAAGTGGTGCTGGTGGGCTTCGGCGGCGGGTTGACCTATGGGGCGCTGGTTGCCGAATGGACGGGGCCTCTCCCCAATCGCCCCGAAGTCAACCCCGAGCGCTACCGCCTGTGGGCCAAAGTACGTTCCACCGGCCTGCGGCTCAAGCGCAAGGTGCTTGCCAAAACCCTGGGCGACGACAAACTGGGCGGGTAGCCGAAGGGTGTTGCGAGATGGTCTAACCCTTCCCAGCCGCGGGCGGTCATGGTAAAATACCGCCGCTCGTTATGGTGGCTGTAGCTCAAGTGGCAGAGCACCTGACTGTGGATCAGGATGTTGTGGGTTCAAGTCCCATCAGCCACCCTGGCCCATTCGCTGATGCCCCGGCTCGGCATGAGTGGGGGCTGTTTTTGAAAGAGGGGCGACACCATGACCACACGGGTCTTGTGCATTGAAGACGAGCCCGAAATGATCGAACTCATCCGCCTCATCCTGGCCCGAGGCGGATATGAAGTGTTGGGCGCAGAAAGTGGTCTCGACGCGCTGGAACTCCTCGCCACCACCCCCGACATTGACCTGATTTTGCTCGACCTGATGATGCCGGAAATGGATGGCTGGGAAGTTTACCAGCGGCTTAAGGCCGACGAGCGCACGCGCGATATTCCTGTGATTGTCGTGACCGCCAAAGCCCAACGCATTGATCGCGTGCTCGGGCTCTACATTGTGGGCGTGGACGACTACATCACCAAGCCTTTCTCGCCCAAAATGCTTTTAGAGAGCGTCAAACAAATTCTGGAACGCAAAAAAGGCAACGGCGCCCAAAACTCCACCAGCCACTCGCCACCCGAAGCCGACAAATCGCCCCAAACCCCATCAGAAAGTGCTTGACCCCCCTTATTTTTTCAATGCCATCATGTCCCCAAACATTCACGGCAGGCCACCCGCCTGCCGTGGCTTTTTTGCCCCCACCCGATGGTATAATCCCCGCCGGGAGCAGCCCTCATGTCACACTACCGCGTGCAAAACCTGACCCACCCCTTTGAAACCCCTTTGCACGTTCAGCCTTGCGAAAGTTTCCGCTGCCGCCTGCTGGGGCTGATGGGGCGACGCGACCTTTCCCCACACGAGGGCCTGCTGTTTCGCTGGCCCCGCGAAGGGCGGCTTGAAACCGCCATTCACATGCTGTTCATGCGCTTTCCCATCGCCGTCATCTGGCTAAATGCCGCGCAAGAAGTCGTTGACGCCCGCCTCGCCCGCCCGTGGGTGGACTTCCTGGTACCGCGCGCCCCAGCCCGCTACGTGCTGGAAATTCACCCCTCCCGCCTGCCCGATTTTGCCCCCGGAGATCACATCGCCTGGCATGTTGCCTAAAACCCTTCGCACCCTCTTGCTCACATTGCTGCTGGCCCTCATGGTGTTGCCCGCATCCGCAGCACGCGCCCAAGGCCAGGCCGAGACGCCTTATTACATCGTGCAACCCGGCGACACCCTCTCGGCCATTGCCTATCGCTTTGGGGTGGATATGAAAACCCTGGCGCAGGCCAACGACATCGCCAACCCCGCTGACCTGAAAATCGGGCAAAAACTGGTCATTCCGGGGCTGGAAGGCGTGCACGGCCAGCTCAGCACGCGCACCGTCGCCTTCGGCGACTCGCTCACAGGGCTTAGCCGGGTGCTGCATCTGCCAGAAAACACCCTCATGCGGCTCAACCGGGTAGTTTCGCCCTACCAACTGTTTGCCGGGCGCTCGCTCATCGTCCCCATCACCGCCGCCAAGCAAAAGACCTTCCCTCAACGGATCTTGACAGGGCAACATTCACTGCTGGAAACTGCCCTCCAACATGGCCAAAGCCCCTGGGCGCTGGCCCTGACCAACCAGTTACCGGGCACATGGGCCACCCTGCCGGGCGACGTCCTCGCCCTGCCCGGCACCAGCAGCCCGCCCACCGCTTCCGCCTTCCCCCAACAACTGACGGCGAAAGTGCTGCCCTCGCAGTGGACCCAGGGCCGCACCGGCGAAGTGCGCCTGGAAGCCCCCAAAGACGCCCAAATTACCGGCACATTTGGCGAACACACCCTCCATTTCTTCTTCTGGAAAGCCCAAACGTGGGTGGCTTTGCAGGGTGTGTTTGCCCTGGCCTCCCCCGGGCTTTACCCGCTCACCCTGGACGTCACCCTGCCCGATGGGCGTGCCTTCCGCTTCGACCAGGCTATTCGCGTACAACGCGGCCAATACGCCTACGAGCGGCTCATCGTGCCTGCCAGTCTACTCAACCCGCAACTCAACAAGGAAGAAGAAGCCCGCTTCGAAGCCCTGACCGCACCCGCCACCCCGACCCGCTACTGGCAAGGCGTTTTCAAAGCCCCCGAAGCCCCGCCGCTCGACACCTGCCACCCCTCTTACTTCGGCACCCGCCGCAACTACAACGACACCTTTTATTGGTATCACACCGGCCTGGACTTCTGCGGGCGCGTCGGCACGCCCATTTACGCCCCTGCCGACGGCGTGGTGGTGTTTGCCGGCCAGACCGAAATCCACGGCAACGTCACCATCATCGATCATGGCTGGGGCGTCTACACCACTTACTGCCACCAATCGGAAATTCTGGTCAAGAAAGGCCAGCGCGTCCACACCGGCGAACTCATCGGCAAAGTAGGCCGCACGGGGCGCGTCACCGGCCCACACCTTCACTGGGAAGTGTGGGTGGGCGACGTGCCAGTGGACCCGCAAGAATGGCTCTCGCAAGCCTTCCCGTAAAAAGCAGGCTGGCTAAGGGGCGCTATCGTCCTCAAAATCGCCGCGGAAGAAAGCATCAACCACGGCACGCGCATCGGCTTCACGACTTTCCGGCACGGCAATCTGAATCTCCCCCAGCGGGCCTACCTGCAACCCCAAGGCGCGAGCCGCAGGCTCTTGCAGCAATCGCGCCGGGATGCCCTGGGCTTCCAGCAAGCCGCGCAAAATATCGGCCTGCGCCTGATTGTATGTGGTCAACACCACCGTCCATCGCTCGTTCATGCGCGCTCCTTATGGGCAGAATGCTACGCGAAAAGCGCGCAGCGAGATAGAGTATAATTGAAAAGACAATAACTGTGAAGCGAGGCCAACAATGATTCGTGAAACCTACTGGGAAGACCTGAGCATCACCGCCGAAGACATCGAAGCCCTTTACAATCATCTGCTGGAAACCGAAACCCCGCTAACGCCTGAGGAACTGGCAGCAGCGTTGGTGGCCTTCCGCCTGGAAGAGGAACAGCGGAAACTGGAGCGCCAGCGAGGTGGGGGCGCGACCATTTACCTCCCCAAAGCCCACTATGAAGTCGGCCAGCAACTGGTGTTTCCCGCCCTGGATTGGGACGAAGGCAAAGTGGTTGCTGTGCGGGAAGCCCACAACCCGACCATGCCGCCCTTCGAGGTCATTCGCGTGCGGTTTGCCGACGGGCGCGAGCGGGAATTTGCCGCCGGGCTGGAAGAGCACATTCTCAACGAACCGCCGCAACTGCGCGACGACGACCCGCTGCGCAACCCCGAAAGCGTGCTCGCCACTTATGGCAGCGCCTTGGCCGAGAAAATCGAAGCCGCGCTGGCCGAAAACGACGAATTCGTCCGCATTGCGGGCAAATGGTTCCCGCGGGCGTTGCTGCTCGACGTGCACGTCGGCTTCCTCAACCTGGCCGAAGCCGTGCTGGACATGCATGGCGGGGGCCCTTTGCCAACGGCTGAAATCATCAAGCAAATCGATTTCCCTGCCGACAACCCCAAACTGGCCGAATTTTCGCTCGATTACGCCCTCCAGGAAAGCGACCAGTTCGACGAAGTCGGCCCGGCGGGGCAAGTGCTCTGGTTCCTGCGCAGCATGGAACCGCAATGGGTGCAGGAAACGCCCCCTTACCTGCATTACCACCCCCTGGATTACGACCGCGACGCCCTCACCCCCGAAATGTTGGCCCTGGAAGCCGCACTGGGCGACGAGCTTTCCCCCGAAATTGCCCCCGCCGACACCGAGAAGGTCGAACTCACCCTGATCTACCCCCACTGGCGGGCAGGCACGCTGCCCCTGAGCGCCAAAACCCGGGCACTCTTCCCCACCGCTTACCAGGCGCCCCGGGTGCGCTTCACCTGGGTCGACGCCCAAACCGGCGAAGAATTCCCCGGCTGGGTGGTGCGTCCCGGCAAATACGTTTATGGGCTGAAAGCGTGGTACCAGAAAAAAGAACTCATGCCCGGCAGCCTGGTGACCCTCAAAGCAGGCAACGCCCCGGGGGAAGTGCTGATTCAGGCCCACACCCACCGCCCCCAGCGCGATTGGGTCCGCAGCGTGCTGGTCGGCCGCGACGCCCAACCCGTGTTTGCCATGCTAAAGCAGATCGTCAGCGCTGAATTCGACGAGCGCATGGTCATCGCCGTGCCCGACCCTGAAGCGCTGGATAACGTTTGGGAAGAAATCGCGCGCAAGCGCACGCCGCTGGAAAACCTGGTGGTCTCGATGTTGCGTGAACTCGCCAAACTCACCCCCCAAGGGCACGTCCACGCCGCGGGGCTGTATGCCGCGGTCAACACCGTGCGCCGTTGCCCGCCGGGGCCCATCTTTGCCTTGCTTGCAACCCGCCCGTGGTTCGTCCACGTGGGCGACCTGTACTTCCGATTAGACGAATCTGCCATTTGAAACGGAGAAAGCCATGCCACAGGGAAAACGCCGCAGTCTGGTAAAACCCACCCTGGATACCCCCTTCCACATTGATTTCTCGTGGTGGCAAGCCCACACGCGCGATTGGCGCTTCTACATGCACCGCTTGCTGTGCGCCGAACACCAGAAGCAATTCGAAGACTGGAAAGAAACCACCCCGGTGGACTGGGTTGACCCCGAAACCGCCGAAGTCCACCCTGTGGACGGGATGCAATACGTGCTCATGACCCATTGCGCCCAACAGCCCGAATTCCTGGACGCCCACGTGCCGCTGGTCGACGCGATCTTTCGCATGTTGATTGCCAACGGCAACCGCCCGATGACACCGGTGGAACTGGCCGAGCGCCTCAACCGGCCAGCCCAGGCACGCACCATTTTGCGCACCCTGACGGGCAAACGCGATTACCTCGGCATCAGACCAGTGGAAGAATGAGCCTTCTCTGCCCCCGTAGCTCAATGGAAAGAGCATCGGACTTCTAATCCGACGGTTGCAGGTTCGAATCCTGTCGGGGGCGCTGGCGGCCGCCCAGGCGACCACCTGACCAAAACACTCACCCAACTCAATGACCCAACTCGGAAGGAGTTTGCATGTTAGAGCGCAAAGGTCTCATCAAATTCGGGGATAACGACATCACCGTGATCGGCCCCGATATCACGCCGGGGCAACAAGCGCCGGAGTTCACCGCCCACACCCGCGACTGGCGCACGGTTTCCGTGCTGGCCGAAACCGCGGGCAAGGTGCGCATCATTGCCGCGCTGCCTTCCATCGACACCCCCGTGTGCGACCTGGAAGGCCAGAAATTCAACGAAGCCGCGACCGCTCTCAGCGATGATATCGTCATCGTCACCATCAGCGCCGACCTGCCCTTTGCCCAACAGCGCTGGTGCGGCGATCACGGCATCGAGCGCTTGCTGGTCGTCTCGGACCACATGGAGATGGCATTCGGCAAAAAATACGGCTGCCTGATGAAAGAGGTTCGCCTGCTGCGGCGTGCGGTGTTCGTCGTCGACCGCAACGACAAAGTAGTTTACGCCGACTACATGAAGGCCTTAGGTGACGAACCCAACTACGACGAAGTGCTGCAAGCCGCCAAAGCCGCCCTGGCGGCATAAGCCACACACCGCCTTGCAGATTGCCCGGCGGAAGCTCTGCGGTTCCCCATCAGGAGGTGCGCCATGTTCTCCCTCTTGAGCGCCGTTCCCACCGAAAGCGATGACCCGGAAGGGGCATGGCTGCTCGACATTCGCTGGAAGCACTACCCCAGCACGTGGCGACCTCCCACCGATGTTTTCGAGACCCCCGAAGCCATCATCGTGCGGGTGGAAATCGCCGGTATGCGCACCGACGACTTTCGTCTTTCCCTGGAAGCGCAGACGCTGGTCATCAGTGGCATTCGCCACGACCCCGACCTGGGTTCGGCCTACCACCGCCTGGAAATCCCCTTCGGGCAATTTCAGGTGACGGTCGTGTTGCCCGCACCGGTCGACGAAGCCCGCGTGGAAGCCGAGTATCGCGACGGCTTCCTGCGCATCCGCCTGCCCAAGCGGCGCGCCCACACCGTCGCCATCCGCCCCGGCCAATGACCCCATCTCTGAGGAGAGCACCGATGCCTGCATCGCGTTGGCACATGGGTTGGGAAGACATCGCCCAATGGCTCGAAGAAGATGCGGCCTGGGAACAGGCCGTGCTCCCCTTTTTGCACCGCATCCTCGGCGGCAACCAGGGTGATGAAGCCGCCCAGCCCCCTGACGAACACCCTCAGCCACCCGAGCCCCAAGAGCCGGAAATCTTCGAGATTCCGGTGCTGCCCTTGCGCGGCACGGTGGTGTATCCGCAAACCGGCACCCCGCTCACCGTGGGGCTGCCCCGCTCCATCCGCCTGGTGGATGACGTGGTGGCCGGCGACCGCCGCCTGGGGCTGGTGGCTTCCAAAAAGCCCGAATTAGAAGAGCCTTCCCCCGACGACCTTTACACCATCGGCACCATCGCCACCATCCACCGGCTTTTCCGCGCGCCCGACGGCACCGTGCGCCTGCTGGTGCAGGGGCAGCAGCGCATCAAGGTGCTGGAATTCACCCAAACCGAGCCGTATTTCGTGGCACGGGTGCAGGTCATTCCCGAAACGGTCGAGCAATCGCTGGAAGTCGAGGCCCTCGCCCGGCAGGTGCGAGAACACTTCCAGGCCATTGCCGAGATGGTCTCGTCCATCCCGAAAGACCTGGTGGCGTCGGTGCTCTCGCTGGAAGACCCGCTGCAACTGGCTTACACCGTCGCCAACTTCCAACGCATGAGCCTGGAAGACGCCCAGGCCATTCTGGAACTGGACTCGGTGGTCGAAAAACTGCGCAAACTGCTCGGCATTTTGGCGCACGAAGTCGAAGTGCTCGAACTGGGGCAGAAAATTCAAAACGAGGCGCGTTCCCAAATCGAGCAAATGCAGCGGGAATACTTCCTGCGCGAGCAAATGAAGGCCATCAAGCGGGAACTTGGGGAAGAAGACGAACAGGCCGCTGAGGTCAAAGAATTCCGGCAAAAGATTGAAGAAGCCGGCATGCCCGAAGAGGCCAAAAAACAGGCGCTGCGCGAACTCGACCGCCTCGCCCACCTGCCCAGCGCCGCCGCGGAATACAGCGTCATCCGCACCTACCTGGACTGGCTGGTTTCGCTTCCCTGGAACCGCCTCACCGAAGACAACCTCGACCTGCACCATGCCCAGGAAGTGCTCGACAAAGACCACTACGGTCTGGAAGACGTCAAAGACCGCATTTTAGAATACCTTGCGGTGCGCAAACTGCGCTTAGAGCGCAAAGAGGCGCTGGAAGCCCGCGTGCCCGACGACGCCATCCGCCATGATCGGGAAGGCGCCATTTTGTGCTTCGTGGGCCCGCCAGGGGTAGGGAAAACTTCCTTAGGGCGTTCCATTGCCCGCGCGATGGGCCGCGAATTCGTGCGCATTTCCCTGGGCGGCGTGCGCGACGAAGCCGAAATCCGCGGCCACCGCCGCACCTACATCGGGGCCATGCCCGGCCGCATCATCCAGGCGCTGCGCCGGGTGGGCACCCGCAACCCCGTCTTCATGTTAGACGAGGTAGACAAACTGGTCTTCGACTTTCACGGCGACCCGGCCTCGGCGCTGCTGGAAGTGCTCGACCCCGAGCAAAACGCCGAATTCCGCGACCACTACCTCGAAGTAGCCTTCGACCTCTCGCAGGTGCTCTTCATCACGACGGCGAACTACCTCGACAACATCCCCGCCCCCCTGCGCGACCGGATGGAGATCATTCCCATCTCGGGCTACACCGAAAACGAAAAGGTGGAAATCGCCAAAGGCTACCTCATTCCGCGGCAAGTGCACGAAAACGGCCTCTTCCCCGAAGAAATCACCTTCACCGACGATGCCTTGCGGGCCATCATTCGCTCCTACACCCGCGAGGCAGGAGTCCGCAGCCTGGAGCGGGA
The DNA here is from genome assembly GCA_011322445.1 of Chloroflexota bacterium. NCBI lineage: Bacteria > Bacillati > Chloroflexota > Chloroflexota bacterium. The sequence goes on from DRMV01000043.1 coordinate 28,814, forward strand.
AATCGGGAAAATTTGCCGCAAGGTGGTCCGCCAGATTGCCGAAGGCGCGACCGAGCATGTTGAAATCACCCCCGAAAAGGTGCGTGAGTTTCTGGGGCGGCCGCGCTACTATGGGCTGGAAGAAGTCGCACAACGGGTGGCCATTCCCGGTGTGGCAATCGGCCTGGCGTGGACACCGGCAGGCGGCGATATTCTCTTCATCGAGGCCACCAAAATGCCCGGCAGCAAAGGCTTCATTCTTACCGGGTCGTTAGGCGAGGTCATGCAGGAATCGGCGCGGGCAGCACTTTCCTTTGTGCGTTCACGCGCCGCCGAGTGGGGCATTCCCGAAAATTTCTTTGAAAAAACCGACATTCACCTGCATGTGCCCGCAGGTGCCCAGCCGAAAGACGGCCCCTCGGCAGGCGTCACCATCGTCACGGCCCTGGTCTCGCTGCTCACTGGCCGCACCGTGAAGCCCGAAGTGGGCATGACCGGCGAAGTCACATTGCGGGGGCAGGTGCTGCCTGTGGGCGGCATCAAAGAAAAAGTGCTCGCTGCCCATCGCGCCGGGCTGAAAACCGTCATCTTGCCCAAACGCAACGAAGCCGATCTGGAAGACCTTCCCGACGAAGTGCGCGCTGCTCTCCATTTCGTATTTGCGGAAACCGTCGACGACGTCCTTCAAGCGGCATTACCCCCTGCCACCACCAACGAAGCGGGCCAAGAGGCCCCTGCCACGCCGCCCGACGCTTCGCAAGGAGCCTCCTCCAATGACTAAAATCATGCTGGTGGAAGACGACCACACCATGCGTTCCCTCCTCAAAACCCTGCTGGAAATGGAAGGGTTCGAGGTTATCTTTGGGCCCGGCCATGCCGACGCCCTGCTGGAAGCCCTCCGCGCCGCAAAACCTGCCTTGCTGGTGATGGATGTCCACCTTGCCGGCGGCATCAACGGCATTGACCTGCTGGATTCCATTCGCCAGGACAAGGAACTGCAACATACCCGTGTCGTCATCACTTCAGGGATGAACTACGACGAAGCCGCCCTCGCGGCAGGCGCCGATGGCTTCCTGCAGAAGCCTTACATGGTCGACGACCTGCTCAACCTCATTCGTCAGACCCTCCCCAAAACCTCCCACTGAAACCTGCGGCGCGCTTGCGCCGAGAGAAAGGATACCCCCGTGGCACGAAAACGATCGCCCAAACGGCATTGGTACGTCGTAGATTTGCACCTCCACACGCCCGCATCCAGCGACTACCAGCAGCCGGAAATCTCCTACTTAGATATCCTCCGCAGGGCCGAAGCCCTGGGGCTGGACGTCATTGCTTTCACCGACCACAACACCGTTGCCGGTTACCGGCACATGCAAGAAGAAATTCACCAACTGGAACTACTGGAAAAACTCAATCGCCTGCTACCCGAAGAAAAAGCACGACTGGAAGAATACCGCCGCCTGCTGAGCAAAATTCTGGTGCTCCCCGGCTTCGAGTTTACCGCCACATTAGGCTTCCACATTTTGGGCATCTTCCCTCCCGAAAAGCCCGTGCGGGAAATCGAGCACCTGCTTCTCACCCTCAACATCCCCCCCGAAAAACTCGACCAGGGCTCGGCCACTGTGGGCGCCACCAGCGACGTGCTCACCGCCTACCGCATGATCGACGAAGCCGGTGGCCTGGTGATTGCCGCCCATGCCAACTCCAGCAACGGCGTGGCTGCCCGAAACGTGCCGGGGCAAACCAAAATTTCCTACACCCAAGACCCTCACCTGCACGCCCTGGAAGTCACCGATCTGGAGAAAAAAGGCCGCCACACCACCGCGGCGTTCTTCAACGGCACCAAGCCGGAATACCCGCGGCGGATGCACTGCATTCAGGGCTCCGATGCCCACCGCCTGATTGGCGACGGGCGCAACCTCGGTGTGGGCGACCGGGCAACCGAAGTGCTGCTGCCGGAAGTCAGTTTCCAGGCGCTGAAAGAGCTCTTCCTGAGCAACGACTTTGCCCGCCATCGCCCGCACCGCCCTAAAGCCCCGCAGGAAGACTTCATCCAGCAGGCCCGCGAAGAAGGCGCCAACCTGATTCAGGCCTTCCACGAGCGCATGACCGTGCGCGGCGGACGGCTGTATGCCATCATTGCCGATGTGTGCGCTTTTGCCAACACCAACGGCGGCACGCTTTACATTGGCCTGAGCGACGACCCCAAAAAGCCGCCCGTAGGCATCGACAACCCTGAACAAGCCGCGGCGGAACTCGCACGTCAGATTTCCGAACGCATCATTCCACCTCTGGAAGTCACCATTGACACCCACGAGACACTGGGGAAGAAAGTGTTGCGGGTGCTGGTGCCGCGCGGCCCTGAGCCGCCCTACGCGGTGGATGGCAGCAAAATTTACATCCGCGCCGAAGCAGAAACCGGCCTTGCCGTGCGGGATGAAATTGTCGAACTGGTGCTGCGCGGGCTGCAAGAGAAAGAAGACGCCGCCCCCACCAAAGCGGAAACCGGCAGCCCCACACGGCGCGCCACCATCCGCCCGGCACCGGTAGACGAAGTGCCGCCGTTGCCCAAAGATGCACCCCGCACCGGCGTGGAAGTGGTTTCGGTGATGGAACGCGATGGCACCAAATACTACACCGTGCGCGACCTGCGCAATGGCAACGTCGTCAAAAACGTCACCACCTCTTCGGCGCGCCGCCTGTGGCACTACGCCATCAGCCGCTACGCCAAACTGCCTGCCGACCTGAGCAAGGTGCGCGGCATTCACTGGGAAGGCGACCGCGGCGTGATGCGGAAATACAAGCAAGGCAAGCAGTGGCACTTCGACCTGGTGCAACGTACCCCTGAAGGCAACCGCTTCTTCTTCGGCGTTACCGAAGACGGCCTGACCGAGCCGTGGCGGCCTGTCGTGGGGTTGGAAGAATGACCTTGAGCACGCCCTACACCCTCCGCACCTTCCGCTTTCCTGAAGATTACCCCGCCGTCTACAACCTGTGGGCCAACGCCGGGCCGGGCATCCAGTTGCGGGTTTCCGACGAACCGGAAGAAATCGCCAAAAAGGTCGCCCACGACCCCGACCTGTTCGTCGTTGCCGAAAACGAAAACGGCGAGATTATCGGCGCGGTGATGGCCGGGTTTGATGGGCGGCGCGGGCTGATTTATCACCTCGCCGTGGATGCCAACTACCGCCAGCACGGCCTCGGCACCGCCCTGATGGACGAAATCGAAAAACGCCTGCGCGCCAAAGGCTGCCTGCGCGCTTACCTCATGGTCGTGCCTGGCGAAAAAGAAGTGCTGGCTTTCTACCGCAAACGCGGCTGGGAAAACCTCCCCGTCATCACCCTCGCCAAAAACCTCACCTCTGACCATCCAAGCAGTTGACTAATTGACCAGTTGACTAATTGACTAATTGACCAATTGACCAACCTCATGCTCCGTTTCGCCATCCTCACCGTCTCCGACCGTTCCGCCCGCGGCGCGCGGGAAGACCGCTCCGGCCCCGCGCTGGCGGATGCCGTGCGTGCCCGCGGCTGGGAAGTCGCCCACACCGCCATTTTGGCCGACGACCTGCCTGCCCTGCGCGACACCTTAGCCCGCTGGGCCGATAGCGACGCTTACGACGTCATCCTGACTACCGGCGGCACCGGCTTCGCCCCACGCGATGTCACCCCGGAAGCCACCTTAGCCGTGGTGGAACGCCTCGCCCCTGGCCTCGCGGAAGCCATGCGCGCGGCCAGCCTGCAAATCACCCCCCACGCGATGCTCTCCCGCGCGGTCGCGGGCATCCGCGGCGCGACCCTCATCATCAACCTGCCCGGCAGCCCCAAAGCCGCGCTGGAAAACCTGGAAGTGATTGCTCCGGTGCTGCCCCACGCGGTTAGCCTGCTGCGTGGCGACCCCGAAGCGGAAAAAGGGCATCGGGTGTAAATTGCAAATTGCAAGTTGCAAGTTGCAAGTTGCAAAAATCCCCCCATTGGAGTGCATCATGAAACTTGACGACTTCCCCCGCTTCCCCGAAGTGGACAAAGAAAACATGCTCGCCGAAATCGACAACCTGCCCACACAACTGCAGCAGGCGTGGGAACTGGGACACACCTTCCCCATGCCGGAGACCGAGGGCGTGCAGCACGTCATTATCGCGGGCATGGGCGGCTCGGCCATCGGCGCCGACCTGCTCGCGGCCTACGCTGAGCCGCTGGCCTCCGTACCCATCACTGTGCGGCGCGACTACGACCTGCCCGCGTGGGCACAGGGCGACCACGTGCTGCTCATCGCCTCTTCGCATTCCGGCAACACCGAAGAAACGCTGAGCGCCTTTGCCGCCGCGCAGGCACGGGGCTGCCGGGTGCTCGCCGTGACCACCGGCGGCAAACTGGCCGCCCAGGCCGCTGAAGCGGGCCACACGGTGTGGCAGTTCGTCCACCCGGGGCAGCCGCGCGCCGCGGTGGGCTATTCCTTTGGGCTACTGCTGGCGCTGTTTGCCCGCGCGGGCTGGCTTCCCAACCCCGAAAGCGAAGTCCAGGCCGCGATAGCAGCCATGCAAGCCCAACAGGCTTCCCTGAAAGCCGAAGTACCCACCGAAAGCAACCCGGCCAAGCAATGGGCGCTGCGGCTGGAAGGCAAATGGCCGGCGGTGTTCGGCAGCGGTGCGCTCGCGCCGGTTGCCCGCCGCTGGAAGGGGCAAATCAGCGAAATCGCCAAAGCCCTGGCACAGTTCGAATTCCTACCCGAAGCCGACCACAACACCTTGGCCGGCCTGCACAACCCCAAGGCGCTCTTCCCGCAGACCATCGCCATCTTCCTCACCGCCGCGGGCGAACACCCCCGCAACCAGTTACGGGCGCGCCTCACCCGCGATGTCTTCCAGCAGCATGGCCTGGAAGCCGCGCTGGTGGAAGCCCGCGGCGAAGGCCGCCTCGCGCAGCAATGGACGGCATTGCACCTCGGCGATTACATCGCCTATTACCTCGCCATGCGCTACGATACCGACCCCACGCCGGTCACCGCCATCGAAGGCTTCAAGGCAGCCCTGAAAAAAGCCTGATGCACTCCCCGGGCGGCCCTCGCGCCGCCCGATGCATTTAACCAAGCCGGTGGTAAAATAGCCTCCATGCTCAGCCTGCTGGACTACCTCAAAGGCCGTCTGGCCGCTCGCTTACCCAAAACGCTGCGCCCGCGTGGCTGGCAGCCGCTTTCCGACGAAGCAGCCGCCGCCCTGTGGGAAGCCGCCCGCCGGGGCACGACGCCACCCCAAGCGGGGACGTTCCTTCCCCCGGCTGCTCCCACAGCCGCGGCCTCCTCGCCCCGTCCCGCGGCCGCGGCTGGCCCCTCGGGCGAGCAAGCCGCCTCACCCATTCCGGTCAAACGCTCCCGCAGTGGAGCAGGCTTCCCCACCGCACTGCTGGCCGGGCTGCTCCTGGCACTGGTGGCCCAACGGCTGATGGAACCTCCCGGCCGCAACTGGCAACTCGGCATCACGGTATACGCCTTCGCCCTCGCGGCGTGGGGCGTGGCCCTGATTCGGAAACAGTGGCGCCTGCCCGACATCCGCACCGCCGTATGGGAAGGCAACGCCGATGGCCCCATTGAAGTACGTATCGTGCCGCTCAGCGTGGGACTGGTGCTGGCTTTCATCGCTTTCCTGGATTTTGGGGGCAACCGCTTCACGGCCTTCAACACCACCATCTGGCTGCTGGGCACGTTTTCCATCGTCGCGGCTTTCTGGAACCCGCCGCCGTGGAAGCAATGGCTGTCGACGCTGCGCCGCGGCCGCTGGTCGTGGACGTTCTCGTGGTGGCACCTCGCCTTGCTGGCGGTAGCGGCCGTGGCGGTGTATTTCCGCTACGTGCATCTCATCAGCGTACCGGCGGAAATGTTTTCCGACCATGCCGAAAAACTGCTCGACATCGCCGACGTGCTGGCCGGGAAAACGCGCATCTTCTTCCCACGCAACACAGGCCGGGAAGCCATCGAGATGTACCTCGTGGCGGCCATCATCAAATATCTGGGCACGGGCTACTCCTTCCTCAGCCTGAAACTGGGGATGGTGACGATGGGCTTACTTGCCCTGCCCTTCATTTACCTGCTGGGGAAAGAACTTGGCGGCAAAGGGGTGGGGCTGTGGGCAACGCTTTTCGCCGCCTTCGCTTACTGGCCGAACATCACGGCCCGGGTGGCCCTGCGCTTTGCCCTCTACCCGGCTTTTGCCGCCCCCACGCTCTACTTCTTCGTGCGCGGCCTGCGTCACGGGCGGCGGAACGATTTTCTTTGGGCTGGGCTGTTCCTCGGCGCCGGGGTGCACGGCTATTCGCCCTTCCGGCTCATGCCCCTGACGGTGGGTGCAGCCCTGCTTGTTTACTGGCTATACGAAAAAGAGGGAGCAAAACGCACCCGCGCTTTCGTCGGCTTCCTGCTTACCGGGCTGCTTTCCTTTATCGTCTTCCTGCCGCTCTTCCGCTACATGCTGGCGAACTGGCAGATGTTCTTCTACCGCAGCGCCACCCGCTTCGGGCAACTGGAACGCCCGTATCCCGGCAACCCTGTCGCCATTTTCTTCAGCAACCTCGCCAAGGCGCTCATCATGCCGTTTTGGGATGATGGCGAAATTTGGGTACATTCCATTCCTCATCGCCCGGCCTTAGACTGGGTCAGCGGGGCGCTGTTTGCCCTGGGGCTGGTGATCGTAATTGTCCGGCTGGGGCGTCGCCGCCATTGGGAAGATGCTTTCCTGCTGGTCAGCATTCCGCTACTGATGATGCCATCCATTCTCTCGCTGGCCTTCCCCAACGAGAACCCATGCCTCAACCGCACCGGCGGGGCTTATGTGGTGATTTTCATCATCGTAGGCATGGCTGCCGACGCGCTCTATCAGGCCCTCAAACGCTGGCAGCCGCGTTTCGGGCGCTGGGCAGGCGTGGCGCTGGTTGGATTGCTGGCGTTGGTGGCCGCGCGCGCCAACTACGACCTGGTATTCCACCAATACGCCGACGAATTTCGCGCCGGCGCGTGGAACACCACAGCCATTGGCGAGGTGATTCACGGTTTTGTCGCCCTGGGCAACAACCCCCACAGCGCGTGGGTCATTCCCTACCCCTATTGGGTCGATACGCGCCTCGTCGCCATCAACGCCGGACTGTTCCCGGAAATCCCCGACACCGCTCTGCCGCCACAGCGCATTGCCGAAACGCAAAGCGTGCCAGCGCCCAAACTCTTCATCCTTAAGCCGGAAGACAAGCAATCGCTTGACACGCTGCAACACCTCTATCCCAATGCCATCGTGCGGCTGCACACCAGCCCATTGGAAGGCAAGAATTTCATCGTGTTTTTCGTGCCGTAAAGCCGCCTTTTGCCTTTGCGCTTCGCCAAAACCATGAACGCCACTCACCTTCCCCAACCTTCTTCCGAACCCACCGCAGGCCCCGCGGCGCCCCCTGCAAAGGCCACAGGAACGCGCCGCCGCGGCCAAGCGGGGTGGCTATACGAAGCAGCCCTCGTCGTCATCCTTCTCCTGGCCCTCTATCTCCGCACGACCGGCCAAAACTGGGATGGCGAGCAGCACCTCCACCCCGACGAGCGTTTCCTCACCATGGTCGCCAGCGCCATCGAGCCGGTGCACAGCCTGCGAGAATATTTCGACACCGCCCATTCCACCCTCAACCCCGCCAACAAAGGCTTTGGGTTCTACGTTTACGGCACCTTACCGCTCTTCCTGACCCGTTTCGTGGGGGAAGCCTTCCACAAAACCGGTTATGGGCAGATTCACCTCGTAGGGCGCACCCTTTCAGCGCTGGCCGATGTGCTGCTGGTGTTTTTGGTCTACCTGGTGGCCGCGCGCCTCTACGACCGCCGCATTGGCGTGCTGGCAGCGGCTTTCAGCGCCTTTACCGTCACGCAAATTCAAAACGCCCACTATTTCACCGTCGATAGCATCTTCAACCTGCTCACTTTTGTCACCGTCTGGCTGGCGATAGAAATTGGCCGGAAGCCGCCGGACCGCCCCTTGAAAGATGACTGGTGGCTGTTCGCGCTTTTCGGGCTGGCGTATGGCTCGGCCTTGGCTTCCAAAATCAGCGCCGCGCCGGTGGCATTGCTGCTGCCCGCGGCAGGGCTATTACGCCTTGCCCGTCTCGACCGCCGGGCACAGGAACGCGAAACGCCGTGGCTGCTCGGCCTGCTGGCACTGGGCGGCGGCATCGGGCTGCTGACTTTCCGCGTTTTCCAGCCTTACGCCTTCGCCGGGCCGGGCTTCATCAGCGGCCTCAACCCCCACTGGCTGGACAACCTGCGCGCCCTGCGCGCACAAACCAGCGGCACCGCCGATTTCCCGCCCGCCATGCAATGGGCGCGGCGACCAATCTGGTTCGCCTGGCAAAACCTGACCTTTTGGGGCACCGGCCTGCCCTACGGGCTGGCTGCGTGGGCAGCCTTCCTCTGGCTGGGGTGGCGGCTGTTCCGCAAGCAAGAAAAGCCTCTCGGCTGGCTGCTGTGGGGCTGGACGGGCTTCATCTTCGCGCTGGAATCGGCCATGCCCAACCCCACCATGCGCTATCTGCTGCCAGTGTATCCGGGCCTGGCGGTCATCACCGGGTGGGGAGCGGTGCGGCTGGCTGAACGCCTTCCCCGACGGCGGCGCTTCTGGGCTATTGCCGGCGCGACGGTCGTGCTGGCGCTTACCGCAGCATGGGCCTTCGCCTTTGTCAGCATCTACCACCGCCCCCACACCCGCATCGCAGCCACCGAGTGGATTTTCGGCCACATTCCCGGCCCGCTCACCCTCACCATCCACACCCCCGGCGGGCAGACCGAGCCGCAGCTGCTTCCCGTTCCCAAAGACTGGACCATTCTGCCCGACACGCCGCTCACGATCACCTTCCGCGCGCGCGCGACGGGCGCAGTTGAGGGGCTGAACCTGTATCGCGTCGTCGCCCCCACCCCCGTCGACCTGCAACCCCTCACGCTCACCGCCACTCTCACACCCGCCGGCCAGGATACGGTACTCGCCCAGGGCAGCCTGGGCGTCACCCCGCAACCCAATACCGCGGCGCCACCGCAAAACCTGCACATCCCGCTTTCCCCCAGTGTCAATCTGCGCCAGGGAGAAGTTTACACCATCGTGGTCAGCACCGACCACGGCCGCGCCTGGGTACTTTCCCCTGCCCTTGCCAATGAAACCTCGTGGGACGACGGCCTTCCCTTGCGGATGGATGACTACGACCCCTTCGGCGGCATCTACCAGGGGCTGAACTTCGAGATGTATTGGGATGACAACGCCAAAAAGCGCACCCGCATGGAAAACATTCTCGACGGGGCCGACTACATTCTGATTACCTCCAGCCGCCAATGGGCCAGCCTGCCCCGCTTGCCGGAACGCTACCCCCTGGTCAACGCCTATTACCGCCATTTGATAGGCTGCCCCCCCTGGGAAACCGTAGAACACTGTTACGACGTCGCCCAGGTAGGCACCTACCACGGCGATTTAGGCTACGATTTGGTCGCCGTGTTCGAATCTGATCCCAGCCTGGGCCCGGTGCACATCAACGACCAGCCTGCCGAAGAAGCTTTCACCGTTTACGACCACCCCAAGGTTTTCATCTTCCGCAAAAACTGGGAAACCTACAACCCGGCGCACGTGCGGGCTGTGCTGGGAGCGGTTGACCTGGACCATGTGATGCACATCTTGCCCGGGGAAGCCCCGCCCCACCCGGCCAACCTGATGCTTCCACCTGCCCGGTGGGGGCTGCAACAAATCCGCGGGACTTTCCAGGCGCTTTTCCCCCACGGCTCGCCGCTCAACCGCTTCCTGCTGTTGGGGGTGTTGGCGTGGTATCTGCTGATTGCGCTGCTGGGCTGGGTGGCGTGGCCACTGCTCCGCCCCTTTTTCGCGGCCTTTCCCGATGCGGGCTACCCCGCGGCGCGCCTGGGGGGGATGCTGCTCTTTGCCTACCTGGCCTGGCTGTGGGGCTCGGCGGGCTTTACGGTCAGCCGGGCAGCCCTGGCAGGGGTGTTGCTGGTGCTGGCCGCCGCTGCGGCCCTCGCCGCCCACTTGCAATGGCCGGGCCTGCGAGACGACCTCCGCCGCCGCAAGCGGGAAATCCTTTGGGCAGAGATCTTCTTCCTGGCGTTCTTCCTGCTCGATTTGTACATCCGCTGGCAAAACCCCGATTTGTGGCATCCGTGGCGGGGCGGCGAAAAGCCGATGGATTTATCGTTCTTCACCGCGGTGCTGAAAAGCGCCACTTTCCCGCCTTACGACCCCTGGTTCGCCCACGGTTATATCAATTATTACTACTGGGGCTTCGTGCTGGTAGGGATGCCCGTCAAGTTGCTTGGTCTCGCGCCGACTTTCGCGTACAACCTCATCCTGCCCACCCTGTTCGCGACGGTTGCGCTGACGGCTTTCGCCTTCGTGCGCGGGCTTTATGCTGCCTTAGGCCGCCCGTCGCCACGCCCTCGCGTGGTAGGGCTGGCTGGCGCGGTGGGGCTGGTGCTGCTGGGCAACCTCGGCACGGTGAAGATGCTGTGGCAGGGCTTCCAGAAACTGGCGGCTCCCGGCGGCGACATTGCCCACGCCAGCATTTTCAAGCACATCTTGTGGGCTGTGCTGGGCTTTCTGCAAACCTTAGGCGGGGCACACCTGCCTTACAGCATCGGCGATTGGTATTGGATTCCCAGCCGCGCCATTCCAGCGCCAGGCGAGATCGAGCCGATCACCGAGTTCCCTTTCTTCACCTTCCTCTACGCTGACCTCCATGCCCACCTGATGGCGTTAGGGCTTACCCTGCTGGCCCTGCTCTGGGCCGCGGGGCTGCTGCTGTGGACCCGGAAACACAAGCCTTCATGGCAATGGTGGGTTGGTTCGTTCACCTGGGGCGGGCTGATTATTGGCGCCCTACGCCCCACCAACACCTGGGACTGGCCGACTTACCTCGGCCTGGGGATGCTGGCGGCGGGCTATGCTGCCTGGCAAAGCCGCGAAGGCGCGCCCCAGAAACGCCGTCTCGGGGCTGCGGTGGCGGCCGCAGCCTGGCTGGCACTGGCGGCGATTCTCTTCTACCAGCCTTACGCCCAGTGGTACGCTCAGGGCTATACGAAGTTCCATATCTGGCATGGCACCCACACGCCCATCGCTTCTTACTTCGTGCACTGGGGGCTGTTCCTTTTTGTGTTGATTTCCTGGCTGGCGTGGGAAACCCGTCGCTGGTTGGCCGAAACGCCGGCAGTGGAAGGCCTGCGATGGTGGCTGCACACAGGCCACACGTGGGCGCCGCTCGCCGCTTTGCTCACCGTGGGCGTCGCGGCTGGCGTGGCGCTGGGCTTCCACGCGCCGATCGCCTGGGTCGTGGTGCCCCTGCTGGCATGGACAGGTGCATTGCTGCTGCGGCCAGGCCGGCCATTGCCCCAGCAAATTGTACTGGTTATGTTGGGCGCAGGGCTAACACTGACCCTGGTGGTCGAAATCATCGTGCTGGAAGGCGACATCGGCCGCATGAACACTGTCTTCAAGTTCTACTTCCAGGTATGGACGCTCTTCAGCCTGAGTGCGGCTATTGCGCTGGGTGACCTGGTCGCGACTGCCTGCCGACAACGCCCGCGCTTGCGACAATGGTGGGGCTTCGCGCTGCTGGCGTTAGTGTGGGGTGCGGCGCTCTTCCCCGTCATCGGCGGCGCGGCCAAAATGCAAGACCGCATAGCCGACCAGGCACCGCACACCCTCGACGGCATGGCTTACATGCGCTACGCTCACTATTTCGACCAAAACACCAACATGGATTTAGCGCAAGACTACGACGCCATCCGCTGGATGCAAACCCACGTGTCGGGCACGCCGGTGATTGTCGAAGGGCACACCGTGGAATACCGCTGGGGCAACCGCTTCACGATTTACACGGGGCTTCCCAGCGTGGTGGGCTGGAACTGGCATGAGCGCCAACAGCGCGGTGTGGTGGACCCCACGTGGGTGGAACAGCGCGTAACCGAAGTAGCAGACTTCTACACCACCACCGACCCGCAACAAGCCCTGAACTTCCTGCGCAAATACGGTGTGCGTTACATCATCGTCGGGCAACTGGAACGCGCCTACTACAACGGGCCTGGGCTGGATAAATTCCCGCAATACAATGGCACCTTGTGGCAACGGGTTTACCAAAAAGGACAAACGACCATTTATGAGGTGTTTCCGCCATGAGCAAGAACAACGTCACCCGCCTGTTAGACAAACGCGGCATTCCCTACACGGCCTACGACCTGCCGCGCGAAAAACTGGGGGCGCTGGAAACCGCGCGGCTGCTGAACGTGCCGCCGGAACGGGTGTTCAAGACCATCGTGGTGGTGCGCAGCGGGCGCGGCAAGCCGATTTTAGCCGTGGTATCGGGCACGCAAGAAGTGGATGTCAAAGCCGTCGCTCAGGTAGTCGGAGAGAAAAAGGTGCGCGTGCCACCTCAGAAGGAAGCCGAGCGGCTCACGGGGTTGCAGGCAGGGGGCATTTCCCCGCTCGCGCTTTTAGGGCGCGGTTTCACTGTCATCCTCGACGCGAGCGCGACCGAGGCTGAATTCCTGCACATTTCCGGGGGCCAGCGGGGGCTCAACCTGCGCTTACAGGTAGAAGATTTTCTCCAACTCACCGGCGCCCGCGTGGCTCCGATTGGCCGCGAGCGCCCTCAAGCGTAAAAAAAGCGTAAACAAGCCCAAAAGTGACCTTGCAGTAACTTCCCCTTTTCCCCTATACTTTAGTACCGCTTCCCAAAGTGGAAGTGCGCGACTTGTTTCATCCCCGTGGGTTAACCTTATCACAAGGTAATACACCCCCATTCTCACCTTTCCCTAAAAGGAGGAGGTCGTATGACGAAGCGTATTTTCTATGTTTTGGGCGTGCTGGTTGTGCTCGGCATGCTCCTGGCTGCCTGCGGTAGCAGTGGGCAAAGCGCCCCCGAGGCGGTCAAGACCGTGATCGTGACCGTAGAGGCGCAGGGCGGCAACACCCCCAGCGGCTACGGCGCGACCCTCAAGGCCGTGAAAGAGCGCGGGCACCTTATCTGCGGCGTGAACGCCCAACTGCCCGGCTTCGGCTACGTGGACGATCAGGGTAACTACAAAGGCTTTGACGTCGACTTCTGCCATGCAGTGGCAGCAGCCATCTTTGGCGACCCCAACAAGGTGGAATTCCGCCCGTTGACCGCCAAAGAACGCTTCACCGCCCTGCAGACCGGTGAGATCGATGTGCTCATCCGCAACACGACCTGGACGCTGACCCGCGACACCGAACTGGGCGCCAACTTCGCCGCGACCACCTTCTACGACGGTCAGGGCATCATGGTGCGCAAAGACAGCGGCATCACCAAACTGGAAGACCTGGAAGGCGCAAAGATCTGCGTGGCCACCGGCACCACCACCGAACTGAACCTGGCTGACCAGATGGCCGCTCACAACATTGACTACACCCCCGTGGTGTTCGAAACCGCCGACCAGGTGTTCGGTGCTTACGAAGAAGGCCGCTGCGACGCTGTGACCACCGACAAGTCCGGTCTGGTTTCCCGCCGCGTGACCCTGAAGAACCCCGACGACCACGTCATTCTGGACATCACCCTCTCCAAAGAGCCGCTGGGCCCGGTGGTCCGCCAGGGCGACGATCAGTGGTTCGACATCATCAACTGGGTTGTCTTTGCAACCTTCACCGGTGAAGAAGAAGGCATCACCTCGAAGAACGTTGATGAAATCAAAGCCACGACCAAGAACCCCAACGTCAAGAAATTCCTCGGCCTGGAAGGTGAAATGGGCCAGAAACTCGGCCTGAGCGACGATTGGGCTTACAACATCATCAAGATGGTCGGCAACTACGCCGAGATTTACGACCGCAACCTGGGCCCCGGCACTCCCTTCAACCTGCCGCGCGGCTTGAACGCTTCCTGGAAGGACGGCGGCTTGCTTTACGCCCCGCCCATCCGGTAAGACAGGCAGTCATAAAGGGAAGGGGGTGCCGCAGGGCACACCCTTCCCTTTTTTGTTTTAGAAGAGCCCCGCCTGGAGGTCCGTATGAACGAAACGAGCATTCCCTTTTGGCGAGATGAACGGGTTCTGCAGTGGATTGCGCAAATTATCTTTCTGGTAGCGGTGGTGGGCTTCCTGTGGTATCTCTACCACAACATGATTACCGCCCTGGCTCAGCGCGGCCTGCTGCCCAGTTTTCATTTCCTCAGCCTGACAGCAGGCTTTGACATTGGTGAGCACCTGATCCCTTACAGTCGCAGCAGCACATACGGCCGAGCCTTTCTGGTGGGCATTCTCAACACCATTGAAGTCAGCGCCCTGGGCATTGTTTTCGCTACGATTTTGGGCGTCATCCTCGGTGTGATGCGGCTTTCCACCAACTGGCTCATCAACAAGATCGCAAGTATTTATATTGAAATCATCCGCAATATTCCGTTGCTGGTGCTGCTGGTGTTCTGGTACACCGGCGTATTTTTGCAATTGCCGCGGCTCAAAGAGGCAAAAATTCTGCCCGGCCCTACCATCGTCAGCAATCGCGGCATCGCCATGCCCTGGGGAAAACCCACGGCGACCTGGCATACTTATCTCTACATTTTGCTCATCGGGTTGATTCTGGCAGCGATTGTGTGGTGGCGGCTCACGGCCATCGGCAAACGCACCGGTCGGATGCCGCTGGTCACGGTTTGGTCCACTTTGACTTTTCTGGGCGTGGCCGCGCTGGGCTGGGTTGGTCTGGTGCTCTTTGCCCATCAAGCCCCCCTTGCCCTCGATACGCCTTACATCAAAGGACTGCGAACGGTCGGAGGGCTGGAACTGACCCCCGAGTTCATGGCGTTGTTCTCAGGGCTGGTGTTTTACACCGCAGCCTTCATCGCCGAGGTGGTGCGCGCCGGCATTCAATCAGTTTCCAAAGGGCAAATCGAAGCCGCTCGGGCATTGGGGCTCAACGGCTTCCAAACCCTGCGGCTGGTCGTGTTCCCCCAGGCGCTGCGGGTGATCGTGCCGCCAATGACCAGCCAGTACCTCAACCTGACCAAGAACTCATCGCTGGCTGTGTTCATCGGCTTCCCCGATCTGTATTCGGTGGCAGGCACCATCCACAACCAAACCGGGCGCGCGGTGGAAGTGACCACCTTGATGATGGCTGTGTACCTCTCCTTTAGCCTGGCCACCTCAGTGTTCATGAACTGGTATAACAAGAAAATCCGCCTGGTGGAGCGTTAGCCATGATGAACCGAAACCAAGAACAATACACCAGCGGCGAAGTGCTGGCCCCGCCCACCGAACGCTACACCGTCATCGGCTGGCTGAAGAAAAACCTTTTCAGCACGTGGTATTACACCCTGCTGACGCTGTTCACGCTGTATATACTTTACATCATCATCAAACCCACCCTGATCTGGGTCTTCACTCAAGCGCAGTGGCAGGTAGTGGTGGTCAACCTGCGGCTGTTCATGGTGGGGCAATACCCCGCAGACCAAATTTTCCGCATCTGGATTGCACTTCACCTGCTGGCTTTCACGGTCGGCCTGGCGTGGGCTATCTGGTTACCGCGCTCCCGCCGCATCGGGGCCTTCCTGCTGCTCATTCCGCTGGGGCTGGCAGCCTTGCCCTTCATCAGCACCTTCTCCCACATCAACTGGGTAATTTTTGACATTGCGGCGCTGGCAGGCTGGGGACTGGGCACCTGGAAGCCCAAAGCCATGCGGCGGCCACTGCTCGTGTTGCTGCTGGCTTACTTTCCCATCCTCATCCTGCTCATCCTGGGCGTACAGCCCATCTTGAAAATCGTCAAAACCAACCTGTGGGGCGGTTTGCTGTTGACGATGCTGCTGGCCGTGGTGGGGATTACCGTTTCGTTTCCCCTGGGCATTTTGCTGGCGTTAGGCCGTAAATCGGAATTGCCCATCGTCAAACTGTTCAGCATCCTTTACATCGAGATCATTCGCGGCGTGCCGTTGGTAACCGTGCTGTTCATGGCCCAATTGATGCTGCCGCTGTTCCTCCCCCCTCAGATCAAAATCGACAACGTCATCCGTGCTATGGCAGGCATCGTGCTGTTCGCCGCCGCCTACATGGCCGAAAACGTGCGCGGCGGGCTCCAGGCCATCCCCAAAGGGCAATACGAAGCCGCGTGGGCATTGGGCTTGAACGGCTTTCAGACCACCTTCTTCATCATCCTGCCTCAGGCCCTGCGGAACGTGATCCCCGTGCTGGTCAACCAGTTCATCGCCCTCTTCAAAGACACCTCGCTGGTGGCAATCGTGGGCCTGTTAGACCTGTTGGGGATTGCTTCGACCGTCCTTGCCCAACCCGAATTCATTGGCAAGCAACGCGAAGTTTACCTGTTCATCGCCCTGATTTACTGGGTGTTCAGTTACGCCATGTCCTACGCCAGCCGCCGCCTGGAAGTGGCGCTGGGCGTGGGTGAACGCTAAATTCGGAGGCAATAAAATGAGCACATCTGTGGTCGAGGTTAAAACCACACCTGAACAAATTTTGGAAATGCCGGAAGAACATCGCGCAGAGGCCATCGAAAAAGGCGAAATTCCTATTGTGTTGGCCCATGAAGTCCACAAGTGGTACGGCAACTTCCACGTGCTGCGCGGCATCAACATGGAAGTCTACAAAGGCGAGGTGATCGTGATTTTCGGGCCTTCCGGCTCAGGGAAGTCCACTTTCATCCGCACCATCAATCGGCTGGAAGAGTACCAAAAGGGCAAAATCATCGTTGACGGCACAGAACTCAGCCGCGACATCCGCAACATCGAAAAAATCCGCATGGAAACCGGCATGGTGTTCCAGCAATTCAACCTCTTTCCCCACCTGACGGTGTTGCAAAACATCACCCTGGCCCCCATTCAAGTGCGCAAATGGCCCAAAGCCAAAGCCGAGGAAGTCGCCATGCAACTGCTGAAGCGCGTCGGCATTCCCGACCAGGCCAACAAGTTCCCCGGCCAGCTCTCAGGCGGCCAGCAGCAGCGTGTGGCAATCGCCCGGGCTTTGGCAATGCAACCGAAAATCATGCTCTTCGACGAGCCTACTTCGGCGCTCGACCCCGAAATGATCAAAGAAGTGCTCGACGTGATGGTGGAACTGGCCGAAAGCGGCATGACGATGCTGGTGGTCACCCACGAAATGGGCTTTGCCCGCGCCGTGGCCGACCGGATGTACTTCTTCGACCAGGGGCAAATCGTCGAAAGCGGTTCACCGGAACAAATTTTCACCAACCCTCAGGAAGACCGCACCAAACTGTTCCTCTCGCAGATTTTGCACTAACACCCTGCGCCTTCCCCCACAATTGCCCATTGAGCAAACACAACCGGCGGGCTACAAAAATAGCCCGCCGGTTAGCATTTTTACAAGCCCTGGTGTTCAACCTTCCATCGCCATCAACGCAGCCTTTGCTTTCGCCAGCAATTTCACTGGCACAAACATTCGCGCCTCAGCATTGATGCAAATCACAAATTCAGATCCTCACTCCAACACTCTCTCAACACCAGCCTACGTTGCATTCACAGCAATACTACTTATGGGCACTCGGCCAGGGTGTGGCACGGCTTCAACCAATACACATCACCGCCGCCCTCCGCGGTCCAGCCCACAATCCCGCTGCGGTTGAGGCGCACCTTCCACCAGGTCCAACCGTCGCGGCACACCGGCCCAAACAGCACCTTCATCGATTCACCAGGCTTGGCACGGTCGAGCACTTCCCCTTGCTTCGCCGGGATATTCCGCACGCGGTTGGGCAAAGGCGGCGAGAAAGCCACGTAGGCATATTCACCCACAGTCAACTGGGGCGGGGGGGAATCCGGGCAAAAGCGCGGCGCAGGCGTGGGCGTAGGCAGCGGGGTAGGATACACCGAAGCCTGCACATCCATGCTCTCGCACGCCAGCCCCTGGAAGAAAGCACGATCGCCCTCGGTCAACGGCAATACTGCCGTAATGCGATAGGGCGGGTGATCCTCATAGAAAAAGAGCACCGCCTCCACATCACCGGAAGCCAGCCGCCACAGCCAGGGGCGCCCCCCTTCATAGTGAAGGCCGCCCAACACCACCTCGGTGGCCTGCGGCGTATGGCTTACCGCCCAGCATGGCAACGCCGACGTCGGCGCACCATCCACCAAGGTTGCCGCCATCTGCGTGGCCTTGACTTCCCAACTGTAATCGGTGCCGTAAAAACCCGTCTTGACGCTTTCGCTCATCAACGCTGCCAACGCCTGCACATCGTGGCGGCGCAACGCCTCCTGCAACTGGCGCACGCGTTCGGCCAGCGGGAAGGGGGTAGGCGTGGGGGAAAGCGCGGGCGTCGCCGTAGGCGGCTCTGCCGTCGGCCGAGGGGGCATTGTAGGGGAAGGCGTCGCTGTAGGTGCTGCCGTGGGGGTAGCAGGCGCAGTTCCCCCACCACAAGATCCTAACAGCCACGCGCCCAAAACGCCCAAAACCAGAAATCCAAAGAAACGCGTCGTGATTCTCATCGGTATCATCTCCATCGTGGAATTTCACACGAACACAGAAAGAGCGGAACGCCAGCGCCTTGCGGAAAGGCTTTCGCCTTCCACTGGCGGGGTTTCGCCGTGCTCTATTCTACCCCTTGATGACCGCTAAGGGCACCAGCCGTGCTACCTTGCGCGCCAGCCCTGCACCGACCACGCTTCCCACCACCAAATCCACATCCTTGTAGGCAAAAGGGGCTTCCTCGGCCAGGCCACGCATGGAACCCGCGCGCACGTGAATGCCTTCGGCTTCCAGTTCTTCCAGCAATTGCGAACCCCGCACCCGCTTCTTGGCCTGCGAGCGGCTCATCATGCGGCCTGCACCGTGGCATGTCGAGCCAAACGCCTTGCGCATACCGCCTTCGGTGCCCGCGAGCACCCACGACGCGGTGCCCATACTCCCTGGCACCAGCACCGGCTGGCCTATCGGGCGGTATTCCGGCGGCAGGTCGGGGCGCCCAGGCCCGAACGCGCGGGTCGCGCCCTTGCGGTGCACGCACACCTTCAGCCGCTTGCCGTCCACGGTATGGGTTTCCACCTTGGCGGTGTTGTGGTGCAGGTCGTAAACCACCCGCAACCACCATACGCTTTGGTCGTAAACCCCACGCAACACCGTCTCGAAAGCCGCCCGCGCATGGTGCGTAATCAACTGCCGGTTCACAAAAGCAAAATTGGCCGCACAGCGCATCGCGGCAAGGTAATCCTGCCCCAGGCGGGTGGAAAGGGGCGCATAGGCCAGATCGCGGTCGGGCAGCGCGCGTACATACGGCTCTTTTTGCAGCGCCCGGACGTAGTCGGAACAAATCTGATGCCCAAAGCCCCGCGAGCCGGTGTGGATGAGCAAAGTGACCTGGCCTTCTTCCAGGCCAAAAGCCTGTGCGGCTTCCGCATCATAGACCGCATCCACCAGGCCGATTTCCACGAAATGGTTGCCCGCGCCCAGGGTGCCCAACTGAGGGCGTCCGCGCTCCTTAGCGCGCTGGCTCACCTTGCCGAAATCCGCACCATCCATCACGCCCTGGCTCTCGATGTGCCGCAGGTCGGCGGGCACGGCATAGCCGTTTTCCAGGGCCCAGCGCACTCCGCGGTGGCACACCGCGGCCAAGTCTGCGTTGGAAACCCTGATACTGCCGCCCCGCCCCACCCCGCTGGGAATGCGCGCATTGAGCGCGTCGGCCAGGTCATCAAGGTAAGGCGCAACCATCTTGTAATTCAAGCGGGAAGCCAGCAGGCGCACGCCGCAGCCAATGTCGTAGCCCACGCCGCCAGGGGAGATCGCGCCGTCAGGCCAGCGGGTGGCTGCCACCCCGCCAATGGGAAAGCCATAGCCCTGATGGACATCGGGCATCACGGCCACGAACCCCACCAACCCCGGCAAACTGCGCGCCACGTTGACCGCCTGCATCAGCGCCTCGTCCCGCAGCGCGTATTCCAGCAGGCGCTCACCCGCAAACAACCGCACCGGCACCTTCATCTTCTTGCGGAAAGTGGTCGGAATTTCCCAGGTGTAGTCGTCAATACGGCGGAGGTCGTGTTTGTGAATCATGGTCGGGTGGTCGGATAGTCAGGTAGTCGTTTCGTCGGGTAGGAAGCCAAACAGCTCAAAGTGGCATTTGAAACCGTGACGGTTTAAAGTCGTTACACGTCTACAACCACAACCGCGTGCCAGCCGGTGGGCGTGCGGCGGGCTTGCAGGTTGTGATAGGTGGCGGCTTTGACTTCTTTTTCAACGCTCCGCAGGGGGAAGCCCACTAACGTGCCCCGCACGGCCTGGCCGTCCCAGGTCAGGCGCTCAGGGCGAAACCAACGCCCGCGGGTATCGCGCAGGAAAAGCAGTTCGTTCAGGAATTCCACCAGGGCAGTTTCGGGGTCTTCGGCGGGGATGGCGACCGCCTGGCGCTCGGGCGGGGCGGCTTCGTCCACCGTCACGCCGCTGAGGGCTTCCAGTCCGCGCGCCGCCTGCCGCAGCAGTTCAGGGAAGTCGGGCGCCCAGATTTCCAGCGCCCAATCGGCGGTGTGTTCGCGTTCGCGGAAACCGGCTCCAGAGGCCATGACAACCCTTCGCGACAGAAAGCGGGCGCCAAGCACGCCAAAAAGACGCCAAGGTCGCCAAGAAGAACCAGGTAACCAGGCAACCTTTCACGAATCACCTACCTCTACCACCAGCCCCTTCAAATAGGCGCTTTCGGGGTAATTGAGCGCCACGGGGTGGTCGGGACCCTGGGTGAGGCGGGCAACAATGCGGGCTTCCACCCCGGCATCCACCGCGGCGTCGGCCACAATTTTCTGAAAAAGCGCGGCATCCAGGCCGCCGGAGCAGGAAAACGTCACCAGCAAGCCGCCGGGGGGCAACAGGTGGAAGGCCAGGCGGTTGATGTCTTTGTAGCCGCGCGCGGCCCGCTTCACCTGCGCCGCGGTGGGGGCAAATTTCGGTGGGTCAAGGATGACCATGTCGAACTTTTGCCCTTCGGAATGATATTTCCGCAGCAGGTGGAAGACATCGTCCTGCACGAAGGCTGCTTTGGCCACGGGCAGGCCGCTGAGGGTAAGGTTTTCCTGCGCCAGTGCGAGGGCTTCGGCGGAAGTATCCACCGAAACCACCTCGGCAGCCCCGCCGGCGAGGGCATATACCGCGAACCCGCCAGTGTAGGCAAATGCGTTGAGCACCCGCCTGCCCCGCGCGTGCGCGTCCACCCAGGCGCGGTTTTCCCGCTGGTCGAGGTAAAAGCCGGTCTTGTGCCCGTGCCGTACATCCACCCAAAACGCCCTGCCGTTTTCGGCTATACGAACGCGATCGGGCGGTTTGTCGCCGTGCAAGGCGCCCGTGCGCGGGGCTAAACCTTCCAGGCGGCGTACTTCGGCGTCGGAACGCTCGTACACCCGCGTCGCTCCCGTGGCTTCCACCAGCGCGGCGGTGATGGCTTCCCGCCAGGCTTCCGCGCCCGCACTAAGGAACTGCACTACCACGGTGTCGCCGTAGCGGTCGGCAATCACACCAGGCAGACCGTCGGCTTCAGCAAAAACCAGCCGGTACGCGTCCGTGTCCGGGCCAATCCACGCGGCGCGGCGGGCTACCGCGGCCTGCACGCGGCGCTGGAAAAACTCCGGGGCGATGACGTCGCTTTCCTGCCATGACCACACCCGGGCACGGATGCGAGACGTGGGGCTGTACGCGCCCCAGGCCAGGAACTGGCCGCGGTGGTCGGCAATCACTACGGTGTCACCGGGAGCAGGATTGCCTTTGACTTTGGCCACCGCGCCGGAAAACACCCACGGGTGGCGGCGCAAGAGCGCTTTTTCGCGTTGGGGTTTGAGAATGAGGGTAGGCATGGGAGAGATATGGGGGGATTGGGGGATTGAGGGATTAAGGATTGGGGACAGCAAGGGCGTAGAGTTCTTCTTCGGTGATGGTGGGCACGCCCAGTTTTTGGGCTTTGGCCAGTTTGCTGCCCGGGTTTTCGCCCACCACCAGATAGTCGGTCTTGCGGCTGACGCTGTTGGTCACTTTGCCGCCGTGCGCCTGGATGAAGGCTTTGACCTCGTTGCGCGGGCGGGAAAGGGTGCCGGTGATGACAAAGGTCTTGCCCGCGAAGGGCTGGGCGGCTTCGGCGGGGGCGGTTTCGGCTTCCTGCCGCGGCCACACACCCGCTTTGCGGAGTTTTTCCAGCATCTGGCGGTTGTGGGGGGCGCGGAACCAGGCCACGATGTTCTCAGCCACCACCGGGCCAATGCCTTCCAGTTGCTGCAATTCTTCCACGGTGGCGCGACTGAGCGCGTCCAGGTCGGGGTAATGCGCCGCCAGCAGTTGCGCCACCACCTCGCCCACCCCGCGGATGCCCAGGGCGGTAATCAGCCGTGCCAGGGGGCGGTTTTTAGAGGCTTCAATCGCCCGCAGCAGATTTTCAGCCTTCTTTTCGGCAAAGCCTTCCAGCGGCAGCAGATCTTCTTTCTTCAGGTAGTACAGGTCGGCGGCGTCCTCCACCAGCCCGGCTTCCGCCAACTGCAGCACGATTTTCTCGCCCAGGCCTTCGATGTCCATCGCCCCGCGAGAGACGAAATGCTCAATGTTGCGCACCCGCTGGGCCGGGCAGGCGGCGTTCACACAGTAGTAGGCCACCTCGCCTTCGGGGTGCACCACCGGCTCGCCGCACGAAGGGCACACCTTCGGCGGCTCGTAGGGGCGTTCTTCGCCGGTGCGGGCTTCCACCACCGGGCCGATGATGTAAGGAATCACATCGCCAGCCCGCTTCACCCACACCCGGTCGCCGATGCGGATGTCTTTCTCGCGGATGAAGTCGAAATTGTGCAGGGTCGCCCGCTCCACCACCACCCCGCCGACTTCCACCGGCTCCAGCACCGCGTAAGGCGTGAGCACGCCCGTGCGCCCCACGTTCACGCGGATATCCAGCAGTTTGGTGGAAACCACCTGCGCGGGGAACTTGATGGCGATCGCCCCGCGCGGGTCTTTCCCCACCACACCGAGAGAAGCCTGCAGCGCGAGGTCGTCGATCTTGACCACCACGCCGTCAATTTCGTAGGGCAGGTCGTCGCGGCGGGCGGCAAAATCTTCGTAAACCCGCCACACGCAATCCAGGTCGGGGCAGCGGTGGCTTTCCACCACGGGGAAGCCCCACGCGCGCAGGCGTTCCAAGGTGCCGTGCTCGGTGGCGGGCGCTTCGCCCTCCGCGGTTACGATGGCATAGCACTGCAACGTCAACGGGCGGGAAGCCGTGACACGCGGGTCGAGTTGGCGCAGGGAACCCGCGGCGGCGTTGCGGGGGTTGGCGAAGGTCTTTTCGCCGGCGGCTTCCAGGCGGCGGTTGAGGGCTTCAAAATCGGCTTTGAGCATCAGCGCCTCGCCGCGCACCACCACATAAGGCAACGGCGGCGGACCGTCAGGCGCCGCGGGAATGCGCAGGGGCAACGCCCGAATCGTGCGCAGGTTGGCGGTGATGTCTTCGCCCACTTCGCCATCGCCGCGGGTCGCGCCCTGCACGAAAACGCCGTCGCGGTAATGCAGCACCACGGTGAGGCCGTCCAGTTTGGGCTCCACCACAAAGGCAGCCTCGCGCACGCGCGGGTCGAGGCGGGCAATGCGCTCTAACCACGCTTCCAGGTCTTCCCTGCTAAAGGCGTTGGCAAGGGAAAGGATGGGCGCGGGATGCCGTACCTTGGCAAAGCCTTCCGCGGGCGGCGCGCCGGCGCGCTGGGTAGGGCTGTCGGGCGTGACCCAGTCGGGGTGTTCCGCCTCGATGCGCCGCAGTTCGGCCATCAGGCGGTCGTATTCCGCATCGCTGATGACCGGAGAAGCCAGCACGTAATAGCGGTAATTATGGTAGCGGATTTCCCGCTTCAGTTCTTCGTAGCGTTGGCGGTCAGTAGTCATCATAGTCGGGTAGTCGGGTGGTCGGGTAGTCGGGTGGTCGGGTGGTCGGGCAGTTCAATTATAGCAGGGAAAGCAGCCAGGCTGCCGGGCAACCGGCCTCCCTCGCGGTACAATACCCCCATCCCAACCCAGGAGAAGCCCATGCGCCCCGAAGTGATGGCCTACATTCAGGAAAACGGCACGCTGCCCACCGATCCGCAGGCATGGCTGGAAGCCATGAACGCCGCCCGCCCTTTTACGGTGGCAGGTGCGCTCAACATCCACTTCACCGACGTCGGCGACGACTTCGCCGTGCTGGAAATGCCCATCACCGACGCCGCCCGCCAGCCTTTTGGCCTGCTGCACGGCGGGGTCAGCCTGCTGCTGGCCGAAACTGCCGCCAGCGGCCACGCCACCTGGAAAGTCGATTTGCGGGAACGCGTGCCGGTGGGCGTGGAGGTCAGCGGCTCACACCTGCGCTCGGCCACCGAGGGCACGGTGCAGGCGGTTGCGCGGGTGGCGCAACGCGGGCGGCATTTCATCGTCCACGAGGTGGAAATCCGCCTCAAGGGAAGCGACGAGGTGCTCTCGCTCTGTCGCGTGCGGAACTTCTACAAACCCAGCCGAGAACAAAACCGCAGATGACACAGGCAGCAACCCGACGGCGCCCACCTGCATCATCTGCGGCCATTCAACACCGGCTGCTGCCTATTCGGCTTCTTTCGGCTTCCAGGTGGGCGCTGCCCGCGTGAGCACTTCGCGCGACACCTTGTTCATCTTGCGGCATTTGGGGCAACGCACCTCATAATAAGTGAGGTCTTCCGCGTGGAGCATCTCCAGCGCGGCTTCCGCTTGCTTACGACTGATGTTGAGGGGGGCTCCGCAGTAAGTGCAATGGATTTGCATGGTGACCTCCTTTCACGGCGCTTCCGGAACCGGCGCTTTCTTCTCATGCAACGCGGCGACAGCAATGCCGCCTAAAATAAGTATAGCACCAATCAGCGTGAGTGTCGTAGGCACTTCATGCAGGAAAATATAGGCCAGCAGCGTTGAACCCACCGGCTCGCCCAAAAGGGTAATGGCAACAAACGCCGCAGAAAGATAACGCAGCGCCCAATTGAACGAGGTATGCCCTACCAACTGCGGCACCAACGCCAGAAGCAGGAACCAGAGATAAGTTTGCGCGTGATAGCCCGTGACAGGCTTGTGCATCACCAAAACCAGGGCATCGAGCACAAGGGCCGCCATGCCATAAGTCAGGCCAATATACACCAGCAAAGGCGTCTTGGCCCGCAAACGCCGCCCGATGAGAAAATACCCCGCGGCTGCCCATGCGCCCATCAATGCCAGGAAATCGCCCCACAATGCCCCGCCGGCAAAGGCTGCGCCCCAATTGCAGGTCAATCCCGTACAGGCATCGCCAACGCCAATCAAGCCGCCACCCACCAACGTCGCCAACATCCCTACCAAAATCGGCGCCGTCAGGCTTTCCCCCAGCACCAACGGCGAAAGCAAGCCTACCCACAGCGGCGTGGTGGTGACCAGCACCACCGAACTTGCCACCGTGGTGTAAGCCAGCGATGAAATCCAGGTGGCAAAATGCACTGCCAGGAAAGCCCCCGACACCAGCGCCAGCGCGAGTTCACGCCGAGAAAGCGCCCGCAAGGTTTCCCGATGGCGCTTCAGCATAGGGAACAGCAAAAGCGCGCCGGCGATACTCAAACGGTAGGCGGCAATCACCAACGAAGGTGCGTCTTCCTGCGCGTAACGGATGAAAATCGAGGCCGTCGAAACGGCCAGAATCCCTATCGTCAGCACCACCACGGGGAAAAAACGCTTCTCGCTCACAATTTCCTCCTTCGGGCGCAAGTTGCGGCCATTTTATCATGGCATTCCAGCCCCTTCAGCCCCCAATTTTTATGACAGACACCCAAATAATCGCCCTCCACCTGCTTTTTGAGCACCTTCCAGGTGACAAAAGGCATACCCAAATCCCCCAATCTGGATTACAATAAACGCGCATTCGTTAGCATTGATTCCCTCACGTGGAGGTAAAAAACATGGCCTACGTAATTACCGCTCTCTGTCTGCGCGACGGCGCTTGCACCGAGGTCTGCCCGGTGGAATGCATCGTCCCCGGCAAACCGGTCGATGAATGGCCGCTGTACTACATCGACCCCGATACCTGCATCGACTGCGGTGCGTGCGTGCCCGAATGCCCGCTGGAAGCCATCTTCCCCGAAGACGAAGTGCCTTCCGATTACGAAGCCAAGGGCGGCGAGAAACTCAGCATGCCCGCTGGCACCGAAGGCTTCGACGAAGTGTACGACGAAACCGACCACAACGGCGAACCTGTTCACCTGGAACACACCAAGACCCTGGAAGCGGGCGAAGTGGTCGACCTTACCCCGGCCATCGAGTGGAACCGCGCCTTCTTCGAGGAAGGCCCCGGCTACGAAGCAATGGATTAGTCACCCGGGCAAGATATGCTACAATGTGGGCGGTCGCAAGACCGCCCCTTGTCGTTAACCCCACCCGCTTCCAGCGCTTCGCGCTTCGACTTCACTCCCGTTGGTCGTTCCGCTCAGCGCGAAGCGCGTGACCCGACCACACGACTTTCCGACCACGCGACTACCCGACTATCCGACTATCCGACCAACTATGCCCATCCATCCCCTCCCCCCTGAACTGATTTCGCAAATTGCCGCCGGCGAAGTGGTGGAACGCCCCGCGTCGGTGGTCAAAGAACTGGTGGAAAACAGCCTCGACGCGGGCGCAAAGCAAATCACCATCACCGTGCGGGGTGCGGGCCGCGTGCTGATGGAAATCGCGGACGACGGCCACGGCATTCCCGCCGCCGAACTGCCCCTGGCCGTCGCCCGCCACGCCACCAGCAAACTGCAAACCGCGGAAGACCTGTTCCGCATCCACACTTTGGGCTTCCGCGGCGAGGCACTGGCTTCCATCGCGTCGGTTTCCCGCTTCACCATCACGTCGCGCACCGCCGACGCCGCAACCGGCGCGCGGCTGCGCATCGAAGGCGGCCGAGCGTTGGGGCCGGTGGAGCCTGTGGGCGCGCCCGTGGGCACTACCGTGCGCGTGGAAGACCTGTTCTACAACGTGCCCGCGCGGCGCAAATTCCTCAAATCCGACGCGACCGAAAAGCGGCGCATCGACGCGCTGGTCACCCGCTACGCGTTAGCCTACCCTGAAGTCCGCTTCCGCCTGACACAAGACGGCAAGCCCGCGCTGCAAACCGCGGGCAACGGCAAGCGCCGCGAAGTGCTGGCCGCGCTCTACGGGCCCGACATTGCCCGCCGCATGTTGGTCGTGGAAGACCAGGCCCCCGACATGCGCCTCACTGGCTTCATCAGCCCGCCCGACATCACCCGCGGCCAGCGCCGCGACATCATCTTCTTCGTCAACGGCCGCCCGGTACAGGATGCCACCCTGAGCGCCGCGCTCATCAAGGCTTACCACACCCTGCTGATGGTCGGGCGCTATCCCATCGCGGTGCTCTTTCTGGAACTGCCGCCCGAAGCAGTGGACGTCAACGTCCACCCCACCAAGGCCGAAGTGCGCTTCCGCAACCCCGACGCGGTCTTCCGCGCGGTGCGCCACGCGGTGCGCCGCACCTTGCTGGCCTACACGCCCATCCCCAACATGGAACTACCGCCCGCGACGGAACCCAAACCCGCGTGGCTGCGCGGCGGCCAGGGTGAAGCCACGGCGTTCCCGTGGGAAGCCGACACACCCACCGCGCCCGATGGATTTAGCCCGCGCCCTCCAGCAGAAAACCCGCCCGCGGGCACAGACGCGTTCCCGGCAGCAGTTCCGCCGGGTTCCCCCGAACCCTCACAGCCCACCCTGCCCGGCAGCCGCCTGCCCCTGCTGCGCCCCATCGGGCAAATCGCGGCCACCTACATCGTGGCCGAGGGGCCTGACGGCCTTTACCTCATCGACCAGCACGCCGCCCATGAGCGGGTGCTGTTCGAGAAATTCATGGCGCAGCAGCAGGAAGGCATCCCCGCGCAGGCGCTGCTGGAGCCAGTGACGGTGCACCTGCCACCCCATCAAGCCCGCCTGCTGGAAGAGCAACTGCCCTATCTGGGGCGCTGGGGCTTTCAAGTGGAGCCGTTTGGGCCCAACACGTTCAGGGTGCGAGCGGTGCCCAGTTTGCTTTCCAAAACCAACCCTGCCGACGCGTTGCGCGCGCTGGTGGAAGATTTCGAGGAAGACGAAACACCACTGAAGAACGAAATCGAAGCCCGCATCATCGCGCGGGTGTGCAAGCGGGTGGCGGTCAAGGGCGGGCAGGTGCTTTCGCCGCAGGCGCAGGAAGCCCTGATTCGCGACCTGGAAGCCTGCCAGAACCCACGTTCCTGCCCCCACGGGCGGCCTACCATGATTCACATCAGCGTGGACGCGCTGGAAAAGCAGTTTGGGCGGCTGGGGCCCAAATAGGGGAAGGGCGGGCCGCACACGCTTTCCTGCGCCGCCCTGCGCCTTCCCCACAAAACACACAACCTCTTCTGCGCCCATTGACGCCCTATCGGCCACGTGGTAAGATTGCGCCAACCTGAAACACAATCTCATACGCGGCACTCTTATCCAGAGAGGTGGAGGGACCGGCCCTGTGAAGCCTCGGCAACCTGAGCCTGCGCCGCCCTGCCAGCGGGGACGAGCACGGCAGGCCGCAACGCTCAAGGTGCCAATTCCGGCAGACGGATGTTCTGGAAGATGAGAGGGCAGCCGCGCAGCCCTGTTGGGATGCCTCTTGCCCTTTCTTTCCAGGAAAGGGCAAATTTTTTTGCCTCTCGCGCCGCGTGATATACCCAGGAGGCCCTATGAGCACCACTTTCATGCAATCCCCTTCCCTGTTGTTTACGTCGGAATCGGTCACCGAAGGCCACCCCGACAAAATGTGTGACCAAATCAGCGACGCCGTCCTCGACGCCTTCCTCGCCCAAGACCCCTACGCCCGCGTGGCGTGCGAAACCGCGACCAAAACCGGCTTCGTGATGCTCTTTGGTGAAATCACCAGCCAGGCGCATGTCAACTTCAACGACCTGGCGCGTGAAGTCATTCGGGAAATCGGCTACACCGGCAGCGACACAGGCTTCGATGCCGATACCAGCGGCGTGCTGGTTGCCATTGCCAAGCAATCGGGCGACATCGCGATGGGCGTGAACAAAGCGCTGGAAGCCAAAATCGGCGAGATGACCGAGGAAGAAATCGAAGCCGTGGGCGCAGGCGATCAGGGCATGATGTTCGGCTACGCGTGCAACGAAACCGACGTTTTGATGCCCTTGCCCATTTACCTGGCGCACAAACTCACCCGCCGCCTGGCCGAAGCCCGCAAGCAAGGCTTGCTGCCGTGGCTGCGCCCCGACGGCAAAAGCCAGGTCACCGTGGAATACGCCTACGGCAAGCCCAAGCGGGTGCACACCGTGCTCATCAGCACCCAGCACGCGCCCGACATCAGCCGCTCCGATCTGGAAGAGGGCGTCATCGAGGAAATTGTCAAACCCATCATCCCGCCGGAACTGGTCGATGGCGAAATACGCTACCTGATCAACCCCACCGGCCGCTTCGTGGTGGGCGGCCCGATGGGCGACGCCGGCATGACTGGCCGCAAGATCATTGTGGACACGTACGGCGGCATGGGGCGGCACGGCGGCGGCGCATTCAGCGGCAAAGACCCGACGAAAGTGGACCGCTCCGGCGCTTACGCAGCCCGCTGGGTGGCGAAGAACATCGTGGCCGCGGGCCTGGCCGACCGCTGCGAAATTCAGGTGGCCTACGCCATCGGCGTTGCCAAACCGGTTTCGGTGAGCGTGGAAACCTTTGGCACCGGCCGCATCCCCGACGAGCAAATCGCCGAACTGGTGCAGCAGCACTTCGACCTGCGCCCCGGTGCCATCATCCGCGACCTGGATTTGCGCCGCCCCATCTACCGCCAGGTAGCTGCTTACGGGCACTTCGGCCGCGACGACCTCGACCTGCCCTGGGAACACACCAATAAGGCCGAGGCGCTGCGGGCAGCGGCAAACGTCTGAACTGCAGATTACACAGATGACGCAGATTTATTTAGAAGGGCGAGGCGATAGTCTCGCCCTGATTGCATCACTGAGCGTGTCAGGTGTCGGGGTGACAGCGTGTCAGGTGTCAGGTGTGTCAGGATACCCAGATGCCCGGATGCCCTGATGCCCAGTGCAACCAAGCAACCACCCGACTACCCAACCAAACGACTAAACGACTAACTGACCAAACGACTAAACGACCAAACGACTAAACGACCAAACGCCCCCCGACTAACTGACCAAACGACCAAACGACCACCCGACTAACTGACGACTTCGTGTAAAATAGAGCCATCCCTTCCCCAAGGAGCCTGCCATGCACAAACTTGCTGGAATCTACGCCGCCGCGGTCACGCCCGCGGACGCCCACGGCGCGCCCCAGCCCGAAGACCTGCCCCGCCTGCTGGATTTCCTGGCCGAACGCGGCTGCCACGGTGCGCTGCTGTTGGGCACCACCGGCGAAGGGCCTTCCTTTTCCCCCGAAGAGCGCCTGAGCATCATGCAGGCCGCGACCCACGTGCGGGAAACCCGCGCCGACTTCCGCCTGCTGGCCGGCACCGGTACCCCCAGCCTGAGCGAAACCATCGCGCTCACCCGCGCTGCGTTCGACCTCGGCTTCGACGGCGTGGTGGTGCTGCCGCCCTACTATTTCCGCGACGCGTCGGAAGATGGCCTCTACCAATGGTTTGCCGCGCTGCTGCAAGCCGCGGTGCCCGCGGACGGCGCTCTGCTGGGTTACCACATCCCGCAGGTTTCCGGCGTGGGGCTTTCGCTGGATTTGCTCGCCCGCCTGCACGACAGGTTCCCCAATTTCGTCGGCATCAAGGATTCCACAGGCAGCGCCGACCATGCCGCCGCGCTGGGGGCGCGCTTTGGCGACGACCTCTTGGTGCTCAGCGGCAACGACCGCCTGCTCACCCACGCGTTGGCACACCGCGCGGGCGGAGCGATCACCGCGCTGGCCAACGTCGCCTCGCCGTGGCTACGCGAGGTGTGGGAAGCCCACCAGCAGGGCCGCACCGTGCCCGCCGCGCAGGCAACTCTCAACCGTGGCCGCGATGCGCTGGAAGCCTACCCGCCCTTCGGTCCCACCCTCAAAGCCCTGCTGCATACCCTGCACGGCTTCCCGCAATGGGGGGTGCGCCCGCCACTGGTGCCGTTGGCAAGCACGCAGGCAGAAGAAGCAGGGAAGCAGATGAAGGAAGCGTTAGCGTGAGAAGATGCGAAATGACAATTGAAGATTTGCTCCCCCAATAACCCATATCCACCACTTAATACCCCAATATCCCCCGCGTCCAAACAAACGACTACCCCGGAGGTTCCCCATGCCCACCCACCCCTACGGCCTTTGGCCTTCACCATTTTCGGCGAAGATGCTCGCCAATTTCTACCGTTTCAACGACGTCCAATGGGCGCCCGACAGCACCCTGCTGTGGGCCGAGGGCCGCGGCGCGCAGACATTCCTGCTCGCGCAAAAGGGCACCGAAGCCCCGCGGGAACTCTTCCGCAACCTCAGCCTGCGCCCCGGTGTGGGCTACGGTGGCGGCGAATTCGGCCTGGGGCCGGATTTCGCGGTGTTCGTGGCAAACAACCGCCTCTACCGCCAGGCCCTCACGAGCGGCACGCCCCGCGCCATTACCCCCGCGTTCGGTGGCACGGCCTCGCCCGTGGTTTCCCCCGATGGCCGCTGGGTGGTTTTCGTGCACACGTACGAGGAAACCGACGTCCTTGCCTCCGCACCCGCGGACGGTAGCCAGTGGCCCCAGCGCATCGCCCAGGGCGCGGATTTCTACATGCAGCCCGCGTTTGCGCCCGATGGCCGTCACCTCGCGTGGGTAGAATGGGATTTCCCGCAGATGCCCTGGGACGGCACCCGCCTGATGCTCGCACAGTGGGCAGATGGCCGCGCCCACACGCCGCGGCACATCGCCGGCGACGACGACACCCCCATCTTCCAGCCCGCGTTCTCGCCCGATGGCCGCTATCTGGCCTATCTGGCGCAGGACGCTGATCGCGACACCCTTTACCTCTACGACCTGAAAGGCGGGGAAACCCGCGCGCTGCTGAGCGACAAAATCATGCTGCTGCCCGCGTGGGTGCAGGGGATGCGCGCATTCACATGGCTGAACGCCCAGCGCCTGCTGGTGCTGGAAAATCGCCTGGGCTTCAGCCGCATCTGGCTGGTTTCGGTAGACGGGCAGGCCACGGAAAGCGACCCCGCGCCCTACACATGGCTGCGACAGCCCGCGGCTGCCCCCGATGGGCAACGCCTCGCGTTCCTGGCTTCCGCGCCGCAGATTCCAGAACGAGTGGTGGTATGGCATCCCGCAAGCGGGCAATGGGAAACCCGCGCCCGCGCGGCCACCGAGAGCATTCCCGCTGAGCACCTGCCCGTGCTCAAGCCGATTTCCTGGCAGGCCGAGGACGGCACCACGGTGCACGCGCTGTATTACGCGCCTGTGCCCGCGGCGTGGCGCGATGACACGCCCCCGCCCGCACTGGTCAGCATCCACGGCGGGCCGACTTCCCAGCGCACCGCGTCGTTCAACGCGCAGGCGGCCTACTTCGCCAGCCGCGGCTACGCGTATGTGGAACTCAACTATCGCGGCTCCACCGGCTACGGGCGGCGCTACATGCTGGCCTTGCGGGAGCGCTGGGGCGACGTGGATGTGGAAGACGCGGTCACGCTGGCCAAGGTGCTGGCCGAGCGCGGCCTGGCCGACCCGCAGCGCATGGTCATCATGGGCGGCAGTGCGGGCGGCTACACCGTGCTCAACGTGCTGGTGCGGCACCCCGGCGTTTACAAAGCCGGCATGGAGTTCTACGGCGTGAGCGACCTGTTCGCGCTGGACATGGACACCCACAAATTCGAGCGGCACTACACCGCCACTTTAGTGGGGCAACTGCCAGAAGCCGCGGAGAAATACCGCGCCTGGTCGCCGGTGTTCCATGCGGACAAAATCCGCGACCCCATTGCAGTGTTCCAGGGGCTGGAAGACAAAGTGGTGCCGCCCAATCAGTCGGAAAGCATCGTGCAGGCGCTGCGGCGCAACGGCGTGCCGCACA
The DNA here is from genome assembly GCA_011322445.1 of Chloroflexota bacterium. Lineage (NCBI taxonomy): Bacteria > Bacillati > Chloroflexota > Chloroflexota bacterium. Next base: position 61,784 of record DRMV01000043.1, read on the forward strand.
TTTACAAGACCTACGAAGGCGAAGGCCACGGCTTCCGCAAACCCGAAACCCTGGAAGACTTTTACAGCACCATGGAGCGATTTTTGCAGAAGCATGTGCTGTTTGCGTAAAAAGGCAGATGCCAGGGCGTGCAGTGATGCCCGGGGCATCGAGTGTCAGGTGTCAGGTATCAAGTGCCCTGATGCCCCGATGCTACGCTGGCTCAACGCCCCAACGCCCTCTTGACCGCCCGCCTCCCCAACCACGCGACCATCCGACCACATCCCCATGCCCCTCATCCAAAGTCGTCAAAACCCCAAAATCAAACTGGCGCGTCGGCTGCTGACCCGACACGGACGGCGTAAGCACGGCCTCTTTCTGGTCGAAGGCCTGCGCCACGTTGGCGCGGCGCTGGAAGCCGGCACCGAGATAGCCTACCTGCTCTGGGCACCCGACCGGCTCACCAGCGCCTTCGGGCGCCAACTGGTGGCTCAAGTCGAAAAACAGCGGCCAGTCCATGCCGTGGCTGGTGAAGTGTTAGACAGCCTCTCGCCGCGCGAGCACAGCCAGGGGCTGATCGCCGTTGTTCCCATCCATCCCACCCCGCTCGAAGCCCTGACGCCCGCCACACACCCCTGGGTGGTTGCCATCACCACACCCCAAAACCCCGGCAACATCGGCACAGTGCTGCGCACGATGGACGCCGTGGGTGCTGACGCCCTCATGCTGCTGGAAGGCGGTGCCGACCCTTACCACCCGGCAGCCGTCCGCGCCAGCATGGGGGCGCTTTTCTGGCTTCCGGTAGTGCAAACGCCGTGGGAAGCCTTCATTGCGTGGGCCCAGCACCACGGTTACCACCTTTACGGCTCGTCAGCCCACGGCACCACTGCCTACACTGACGTTGGCTACACGAAGCCCGCGGTGCTCTTGTTAGGCAACGAGCGCCACGGGCTTTCCCCCGCCCAGCAGGCCGCCTGCGAAACCATTGTGTCGCTGCCCATGGAAGGTCACGGCACTTCGCTCAACCTCGCGGTGGCAGCGGGCGTGCTGCTGTATGCCATGAAAGCACGTCTCACCCCCACACTCTGAGCACTTTCTCTACGCTTCCAAGCCACCAGGCCCCCAGAAATACAAAACCCGCCTCTCGGCGGGTTTTTGCTGTGCCCCCAATGGGATTTGAACCCATGTCGCGGGCTTGAAAGGCCCGTGTCCTAGGCCAGACTAGACGATGGGGGCAAGCGGCCTGAATTTTACCAGAAGGCCTTCAGAGGGTCAAGTTTTTGCGGGCAGTGAAAAACACCTCTTTTCTCGCCCTCCGCTATTTGCCGTACACCGCGCGCACGGCTTCCAGCCGGGCGACGGCCTCAGGCGGCAGGGGAGCAGGCTTCCCCACCAGATGCGCCCACAACAGCGTTTTGGCCGTGTGTTCCAGCACCTCCATACGCGTCACGGCTTCTTCCACCGTGCGGCCAACAGCCAAAGCCCCGTGACGGGCCAGCAAAATAACGTCGTGCTCACCAATCAAACCGGCAATGGCATCGCGGTTTTCGGGCGTGGAAGGCGTGGCGTAAGCCGTTGTGGGCACGTTGCCCAAAAGGAGCACCGCTTCCGGCAACACCGGCTCATCCAGGCGAATGCCAGCCAGGGTCAACGCCACCGCGCCTGCAGGATGTGCATGTACCACAGCCCCCACATCCTCCCGCTGGCGGTAGGCTTCCAGATGCATCGGCCATTCGGAAGTGGGCTTCAGGTCACGCCGCCCCGCCAACACGCGGCCTTCCAAATCCACAATCAACAACTCTTCCGGCTGCAAAGCGGCTTTAGGCACGCCGGAAGGCACAATCAGCACCCGCTCTGCATCGAGGCGCGCCGAAAGATTGCCAGAAGGGCCGGGCATCAACCCCTGGGCTGCCATCCGCCGAGCAGCAGCCACCAATTGCCGTCGAAGCGTCCATGTGCCATCCATCACTTTTTGCCTTTCTCCTGTAAGTGCATGAAAATGTCGATCTTGCGGCGATTGATCAGCATCCCCGGCGCTTCCACCCGCAAATTGGGGAAAAGCACCGCCTGAAGCACCCCTTCGTAAAAAGCCAGGAAATCGCTGGTACCCTTGACCAGAATGGCTGCCGGGTCGAACTTGCCTGCCCAATTGAACAAGCCATGAAACTCAAACACTTGCGAGACAGCAGCCACACGATAGCGCACCACACGCGTAAAACCGCCTCGCACCAGCCCCAGGGGGCCGACTTCATCGCGCGTGCGCACGCAAACCGCGTGGATGCCGCGCTTGGTCAACTCAGCCACATCATACTGGGCAGCGCGCTTGGTGGGCATATGCAAACGCGCCAGCGTCGCCTCGTACACTCGCAGGTAAGAAGTCGTCTCATCGTTGAGCATTCCCAACAACCCACTGCTTCCCACCTGCACCTTACCCACCACACGGTAACTGGCCGTAAAAATATCCACAGAAATCAAACGATTGGTCCAGCCCATAGCCCCTCCTAAAACACGCCGCGCCCTATTTTTCGGGGCGCGGGCGGGTGGAATGTGTAGCATGGCGTCGCGGGCGGTGTTGCATGGGCGGCGAAAGCAGCGTATAAAGCCAGCCTAACGCCCGCTCATCGTATTCCACATAGCCACAAATGTCGCACACCCATGCCGGGAAGTTCGGCACCACCAACATTTGGCCGTCGACGGTGGTGAAATAAGTCAATTCATGCGGCTGCAACACCCCCGCCCGGCACTTCGGGCAGGGGTATTCCACGTCGTGCGGCGTTTTGTCCCTCGTGGTCATGGCGCTATTTTACCGCATTCCCATCGGCCAAGCCATAATCAGGGCGGTGGAAAACGCGCACGGCTTCCGGCGGCCAATATACCAACACCGCCCGTCCCACAATGCGATTGATAGGCACCGGCCCAAAAACGTGGGAATCGGTGGAATTATTGCGGTTGTCGCCCAAAACGAATACCTCCCCCGGCGGCACATGCCACACACCGTGATAACGTGGTGGCTCGGCAATGTAAGGCTCGTTCAAGGGCTTACCGTTGACATACACCTTGCCGCCCTCCACGCGCACCGTTTCGCCCGGCAGGCCGATGATGCGCTTGATGTAATCATCTTCCGGCGCATGGCGTGGTGCATTAGGGAAAGCTTGCGGGTGGAAAATAACGATATCCCCGCGCTGAGGTTCAGAAAAGCGATACGCCAGGCGATAGACCAACACAAACTCGCCGCTCTTGAACGTCGGGCGCATGCTCATGCCCTGCACACGCACCCGGGCTGTGACAGCATTGATGCCCAAATAAAGCAACCCGGCAATGAGCAGCGTTTGAATAATTTCCCACACAAAGCGGAAAAAGGCACGCAGGCAGCCCCGGCCCTTTTGAGGATGTTGCTCCACTGGCGGGAACACCCCATCTTGAGGGGGTGTGGCATCAGGGGAGGAGGAAGAAAACGACACGGTCAGCCTCTCAACATAAAGATAACTGCAAACAGGCAGCATTATACGCCGAATGCCGCCAAAGAGCAAAAAATTGCCCTTAAAATCGGGGCATGCGTCGGGCGCACGCGGAAAGCCAAAACACGCCAATCTGCTGGCACCACGTTACAGCAACCCGTTCCTCACCTTGGGACTGCGCCCACCGGCTCGGCGAGAACAGCATGGCCCTGCGCCAGGGAATTTATGCCGCGCCACTGGCTTCGGCCACAATGCGCACGCCTGCGCTGGCCCCAATGCGATTCGCGCCCGCGGCAATCATGGCCTGCGCGGCTTCGTAAGAGCGAATGCCCCCCGCCGCTTTGACGCCCATTTCGGGGCCTACCACTGCCCGCATCAACGCCACATCTTCGACCGTTGCTCCCCCAGGCCCAAAGCCAGTCGAAGTTTTCACAAAGTCGGCCTCGGCCTGCTTTGCCAGCAAACAGGCCGCGATTTTCTCTGCGTCGGTGAGCAGCGCCGCTTCAATAATGACCTTCACCAGCGCCCCTGCGCCGTGCACCGCCCGCACCACCGCCCGAATATCCCGCGCGACCGCGTCGTAGCGTTTGCTCTTGAGCGCGCCGATATTGATCACCATATCTACCTCGGTCGCTCCGTCGGCAATGGCTTGCAACGCCTCAAAGGCTTTAACCTGCGGCGTGGTCGCCCCCAGAGGGAACCCCACCACCGTGCACACTTCCACTTCGTCAACATCGGAAAGCAAATCCGCGGCCAGGCGCACATACCACGGATTGATGCACACCGACGCAAAGCGATATTCCCGCGCTTCCTCACAAAGACGCACCACCTGTTGCGCCGTGGCCTCTGGCTTGAGAAGCGTGTGGTCAATCAGCCGGGCAATGTTTTCGGGAAGGGCTGCAACTTCTTGTACCAAGGGTGCGCCCGCCTTTTCCACGCGAGCCGTCACCACCTGGCCTGCAGCCAACACAGTGTGGGCACGCAAGCCCTGGGCTTCGCTTTTCACGGTTTCCAACGCCGGCGCGCCCTGCAAGGTCGCCAGCACTTCCTGGGTCACACGAGCAATGAGGGCTTCCAGGTTTTCCATGCGTCCTCCAAATTATTTGTTTTTCTTGCGCACAATCAGCCGGATGGGCGTTCCAGGGAAGGGGTAAGCCTCCCGAATACGGTTTTCCAGAAAGCGCAAATAACTGAAATGCACCAGTTTGGGGTCATTGACTTGCAGCACAAAGGTAGGCGGCGCTACGGCGACCTGCGAGCCAAAATAGATCTTCGGCAGCCGCCCGCCTTTGGAAGGCAAAGCATGGCGGTCGAGGGCTTCCTGCAAAACCCGATTGACGAAAGAGGTGGGCAGGCGGGTGAAGCGGGCTTCGTTGACTTGCAGCGCCGTCGGCAGAATGGTGCGCACACGCTGGCCGGTTTTCGCCGAGACAAAGAGGATGGGAACGTAATCCAAAAAGTGGAGTTTGCGGCGAATTTCCTGCACATAGCCCTGCATGGTGTAAGTATCTTTTTCCACCGCATCCCACTTGTTGACCACGACCACCACGCTTTTCCAGGCATCCAGAATAAAGCCCGCAATGTGGGCATCTTGCGCACTGATAGGGGTGGTGGCATCCAGCACCAGCAAAGCCACCTCGGCGCGGCGGATGGCACGGAATGAGCGCAAGACGCTGTACTTTTCCACACCGGGGTCAATGCGCCCACGGCGGCGAATGCCCGCGGTGTCAATGAGGGTGATCGGGGTCCCTTCGTAAGTCAGGTGAGTATCTACGGCGTCGCGCGTCGTGCCTGGGATGGGGCTGACAATGGCGCGTTCTTCCCCCAGCAAGCGATTGAGCAGGCTCGACTTGCCCACGTTGGGCTTACCCACGATGGCAATGGCGACGCTTTCGTCTTCCTCTTCCTCAACGGGGGCAGGGGGAAGCACAGCAACCAGCGCGTCGAGCATATCGCCAGTGCCGGTGCCATGAAGCGCCGAGATGGGGTACGGATCGCCCAGCCCCAAAGCGTAGAATTGCGCCGCCTCGGCAAAGCGCTCCACGGTATCGCATTTATTGACGGCCAGAATAATCGGCGGGAAAGGTTTGCCCCCACGCCGTTTTTGATAACGGCGCAAAATGTCGGCCACTTCGCGGTCGGCAGGGGTAATGCCGCTTTCCACATCGACCAGGAACAGCACCGCATCGGCATCTTCGACGGCCATCTGCGCCTGACGGCGAATTTCGCGGATGAACTGCGCAGACCCCACCGAAAGCGGTTGCTTGCCCGGCGAGGCCACCCCCGTGGGGTCAATGCCGCCGGTATCTACGACATCGAACATCCGCCCGTTCCACTCGGTTTCCGCGACCAGGCGGTCGCGGGTCGTGCCGGGGGTTTCATCCACCACCGCCAGCCGCTCTCCGGCCAGCCGGTTAAAGAGCGTGCTTTTGCCTACATTGGGCCGTCCAACCAGGGCAACCACGGGACGCGATTTTCGACTCATTCCGCTCAACCTCTTCTCGTGACCTGCAACATCGCCAGGGAATGCCCTCCAGGCACCCTGCGCGAAGTCAGCATCGGGCAGGATGTTTCAGGGCTTGGTCGTTACCGGTTGCAGGGTGACTTCCACCGTCACCGGCAGGAAGGATTCCACCTGCACCTTATCTTTGAGCACTTCAACACTGGGCTTGAGCTGGTAAGTACCTGCCGTCAAACCGCTCACATCGACAGTCACCCGCACAGCAGAAGGCTGCAGACCTTCCAGCACAGGCAAAGGGCCTGAAAGAATGACATCCACCAGTTTGGGAGAAATTTCTTTGACTTCCATGTCGGCGCTCAACCCGGTGACTTCCACCGGCAGCGACATTGTAACGCTGGTCTCAATGGCAGCCACATTCACCTGCACCAACACCGTGTCTTCCCCCACCAAACTGATGCCCTCGGGCAGCACCAGTTTGAGACGGGCGTCAATGTCATCGGTGGCGCCGGAAATATCCAGTGGTTCGGTCTCCACGAAACCAGGCAAGTTGCGCACTTTCTGCGGCTGCTGGGAAAACACCGTGACCACCGGCGGCGAGACAGTGACATTGGTAATACGGTAACCGTTGGCGACCTGACCGACCAGCCGCACCTTGACGGCCACATCGCGATAGCCGCCCAGTTGCCGCACCGCCACCGACACCGTGGCGTGGGAAGGCTTGATCGTCACGCCCTGCACCCGCTGGCCGTCGGCATCGATTGGCACCAGCGCGGTTTCCCGCTTGAACGACTCTCTCGCCCCTTCGATGGAAACCTGTGCCTGCACCGCGGTGACCTTGCTCACCGCTGAGGCGGGCCCCGACACTTCCACCGTGAGAGGATGCACCACCGGCGCGGAGGCGTAATAACCAACGGCCACTTCACCGCGCATATCCACCGTCACCGGCACTTCGCGCGTCAGGCGCTTGTCAATCGTAATTTCCAGGCGGGCCGGCGTCACGCTTACCACTTCCACCGGCTGGTAAGCCACCTGCACCTTCACCGGCACCGCGTACACCCCCGGCTGCAAGCCCTGCAAATCTACATAAGCCTGCACGGCGGTGGGGTCGCCCTCCAGGGAAGCCCACACACTGCGCGGTGCGCGCAGGGTAATGCGCACCGATGCGGGCAGGCCGTCGACCGTCATCAGCCCTTCCTCCAGCCCCACCGCGCTCACTTCCACCGCGCGCGGATACACCCGCACCTCGTTGGGGTCTTCCGAGAGCACGGCCGACACCCACACCGCGACGGCCAGCAGAAAAGACATCAACAAGGTGCCGAAATTGCGTTTCAACCAGCGCCACAGGCTCATCAGGCGTCATCCTCCGCAGGGGGTGAAGCCATCAACCGGCGGACAAAATCCCACAATGTTTGCCACACCGTACGCGATTGGGCCTTCTCGGGGAAGAACTCGGTCAACAGCCGCTGCAAGCGTTGGGGCGAGAGGCTGTGCAATATACGCCCATCGTGCGCCAGTGAAATTTTGCCGGTTTCTTCCGAAACGACCACAACCACTGCGTCGCTCACCTCGGCAATTCCGAGAGCCGCGCGATGGCGCAAACCCATCTGACGTTCCGGCGAATGGGTCAAAATGCCGCTGGAAGACAAAGGCAACACACAGGCCGCGGCACGGATGCGGTTGCCCGCAATAATCACCGCGCCGTCGTGCAAAGGGGTATTGGGGTAAAAAATCTGCAAGAGCAATTCGGGGCTGACGTAAGCATCCAATAGCACCCCGGTGGACTCGTACTCGCCCAACGGCGTCACCCGCTGGAACACAATCAGCGCCCCATGATGGCGTTTTGCCAGCCGCTCCACGGCTTCCACCACCTTGGGGGTTACACTGGCCGTAGCCGCAGCCCGGTCGCGGGGAAACCACATCTCTGCCTGCCCCAGGCGCTCTAACGCCTGCCGGATTTCGGGGGCAAAAATGACTGGAATAGCAAGGATCAAAGCAGGCAATGTCGCCCGCAACAGCCACGAAAAAGCAGGCAGGTTGATCACACTGGTCAACAGCACCACCAGGATGATCAGCGCCACCAACCCCCGCACCAACGCCATGGCCTGAGTGGTGCGCAGCCAGCGCAGCATCACGAAAAACACCAGCGTCACCAACAAAACGTCAATGGCGCTGGCCCACGTAAAGCGTTGCAAGAGGAAAAGCAGGTTGGCGACCCAGGTGGACATGGCATTCCTTCAGCAGCAGAAGGTCAAAAACACAAACAACCCCCCGCCGGGAACGGCGGCCCTCTCATTTTACCACCGGAACGCCCACAACGGCTTTCCTTCCACTCAACCGCCCAAGGAAGCGGTATAATAAAGCAGCACCTGGTTTTCCCCCCAAGGCGTCGCAGTGGCGACCGCCCTGTGCGCCCCGCAGCCGTCGGGCGCCGTTAGCCTCTCATCGCACGCTCTTGCCGACCCACGCCTGAAATCACCGTGACTCCTCTCCTGTTAGGCGAACTTGCTGCGCTCGCGGCTTCGGTGTGTTTTACTTTTGGCCCCACCCTTTTCACGTTAGCAGGGCGGGAAGTCGGTTCGTTGACCACCAACCGTTTACGGTTACTGCTGGGGGCACTTTACTTCGGCATCATCCACTGGTTGGTCTACGGCACACCCTTTCCCCATGCCCGCCCCGACGCCGTGGCCTACATGCTGATTTCCGGCATCATCGGGCTGGCGCTTTCCGACGCGTTCCTGTTCGAAGCCTTTGTGCTCATTGGGCCGCGCATTGCCTTGCTGGTGCTCAACCTCTCGCCGGCGCTGGCAACGGCCTTCGCCTGGATATGGCTCGGCGAGCGGCTCAGCCTTTCTCAGATCGCGGCTATTGCCGTGGTGTTGGGCGGGGTGAGTTGGGTGGTGCTGGAACGCCAGTCGCCCGACGAGGAAGGCCATCGCCAGCGTCAACACAACCCGCGGGGGTTGATCTTCGCCTTGATTGCTGCCTTCGTCAGCGCGCTGAGCATTCTGCTTTCTAAAATGGGGCTCAACACCGGCCTCCCCACCCTTTCAGGGGCTACCATCCGCATGTTTGGCGGTATGCTGGCCCTCTGGACATGGACCGTGCTTGCCGGGAAAGCCATCCCCACCTTCGCCACTTTCCGCCAGCACCCCAAAGCCTTGCGCACCGTCGCCATTGCCGTGCTCATCGGCCCGGTGCTGGGGATGTCGTTAGGGCTGTTTGCCATCAAAACCATTCCGGTGGGCATTGCCACCACCCTGAGCGCCCTGCCGCCCATTTTGCTGTTGCCGGTCGGCCACTGGTTCTTTCACGAGCGTATCACCCCCCGCGCAATCCTCGGCACCATCATCGCGACCGCGGGCGTCATCTGGCTGCTGATCTAATCCCCTCCGCTGCCCACCACCTGCAACTTGCAACTTGCTCCCTGCAACTTGCATCCTGCCCCTTGCATCCTGCATCTTGCATCTTGCATCCTGCACCTTGCCCCCTCCCCCATGTGCGGACGCTTCACCCTCACCTTAGACACCGCGACGTTGCAGCGTATCTTCCAGCAATTCATCATTCCGCCGGAAGTGCAGCCGCGCTACAACATTGCCCCCGGTCAGCCCGTTCTGGCCGTGCCCAACACCGCCGAGCGGCGGGCGACGCATTTCCTCTGGGGGCTGGTGCCCGCGTGGGCGAAAGACCCGCGCCGCTACCGCTTCATCAACGCTCGCGCCGAAACCGCGGCCCAGAAACCCGCCTTCCGGGCGGCCTTTCGCCGCCGCCGCTGCCTGGTGCTGGCCGACGGCTTCTACGAATGGCAACACAGCGGTAAAAAACGCACCCAGCCCTACTACTTCACCCTGGCCGACCGCCAACCCTTTGCCATCGCGGCGCTGTGGGAGCGGTGGGAAGGCGCAGACGGCTCGGTCATCCTCGGTTGCGCGCTGTTGACGACGCGCGCCAACGCGCTGGTGAAGCGGGTGCACGAGCGGATGCCGGTGATTTTGCCGCCCGAAGCGTGGGAAACCTGGCTGCACCCCGGCGAGCAGCCCGCGGGGGCTTTGGAAACATGGCTGCGCCCCTATCCGGCTGAAGCCATGCAGATGTGGCCGGTTTCACCAGAGGTCAACAATGCCCGCCTCGACGCGCCTCACCTCATCGAGGTGTACGCACCATGAACGATTGTCGCACGGTGGCAGGGGTGGTCCTGGCTGCAGGGGGTGCGCGTCGGATGCAAGGCCGCCTGAAGCAATTATTGCCCTGCGGGGGGGAAACGTTAGTGCATCGGGCTGCGCGCGTGGCACTGGAAGCCGGGCTGACACCGGTATGGGTGGTGGTCGGGGCCGGCGCGGCTGCGGTAGAGGCCGCGGTGGCCAACCTGCCCGTCCATGTGCTACAAAACCCGCAGTGGGCCCACGGCCAAAGCACGTCGGTGCGGGTTGCCATACAGGCCTTACAGGCCAGCGGGGCCACGGCTGCCGTCTTCTTGCTCAGCGACCAGCCCTTCGTGCCGCCGGCACTCATCCAGGCCCTGTGCCAGGCAGCAACGACAAACGACGCGCCCATCCTGACCCCCGTCATCAACGGCCAGCGCGCCAACCCGGTGCTCATTCGGGCGCGGTTGTTCCCATTGCTGGCCAACCTCACCGGCGACACCGGCGCACGGGCGCTGTTTGGGCGCTTTCCCCCCGCAGCAGTTAAATGGCACGACCCGCAAGTGCGGGTCGCGATCGATACACCAGAAGATTACCGCCGCTGGTGCCCCGAAGGGCAGGCCGAGGCTACTTCCGCGGGGGATTGAAGTAATTGTAAACCGCCTCGCCCAGGTCAGCCAGCAGTTTCGAGCCGTAATCCCACAAGAGCACCTTTTTGCGGTAGAGGTAAATCGAGAGAATGTAGTTGCCGCCAGGGGTGTAGATGATGCCCGCATCGCTGATGAGGTGAATAGCGCCATCAGGACCGCTCACCCAGCCATGCTTGTGGGCTACCCGCGTGCCTTCCGGCACACTGGCTTCCAACAACACGCCAATTTTGTTGTTCGCCAGCAGGTCAATCATGCTATTGCACTCGGCTTGCGTAATTTCACCTGGGAAGGCCGCGACCAACGCGCCGCCGCCGTTCTCGGCGCACTGGTAAATATCGGCCAGCAACATGCCCATTTCAGCAGGCGTAGTCTGGTTATAGGGGTCCGGGTTGGTCGAAACATCGGTGCGCTGGTTCCCCGGGGTGCGGAACACGGCCAACAGCGGCGCTCCCTGGTAAAAATACCCGGCCAGGAAGGTGTTTTCCAGCCCCAGGGTGCGCATATCTTTGGTGACTTCCAACGGCCCACGATCGCGGCTGATGACGTTTTCCATCAGCCAGTCGGCCGGGTCGTTCCCCGATTTGTCGATCATCTCTTTCAGCCACCGTTCTTCCTCCCCCGGCGGCCTGGTGCCATCGATGCGGCGGAACACCGAGACCATAATGGGAATTTTGATCGTGCTGGCCGCGGTAAACGACACATCCGGCGGAATGGGCACCTCTTTGCCGTTGTCGGTGACAAAGTAAATTTCCTCACCGGTTTGCAAATCGAGCAAATACAGCCCCATCACCCCATCGAAGCCTTCGACCCTGGCCGTCTGCTGCAAGAGCACCCGCAGGTTCTGAAAAGAAGGCCGCGGCGGAGAAACCCGACGCAGCGGCAAATCGACAGTGCGCTCGGTAGGCGAAAAAAGCGCCCGCTCAATCATCGGGACCGCGCTGTCAATATCGAGGGTCAAGCCCGGCTGGCCGGGTTTGAAATTGACCGTGCCCACAATAGGTTGCGGCGGCAAAGGCGGCTGGTCGTAGCGCGCTGCGATTTCACTCTTCAAATAAGAGCGCAAACGGGTTTCCGAGTAGTGAGCAACCAGCGGCACTTTCGGCGGCGGCGGCCAGCGCCCCCACAAAAAATCCCAAAAACCGCGCCAAAAACCGGTTTGGCCGCGCGCCTGCTCTACGGCGGCCAACATGGTGTCCATATCCAGTTTAAAGCCCACCACTGCGGGCGAAACATGGATCACCGCATCGCCATAGCGCAGTTCGATCGGCTGGTTGAACACTTCGGTCAACCGCTCAGCCGCCTCCTGACGGGTCAGGCCGCCCACCGGCACGCCCCCCATCGTCGTGCCCGGCGGCAGCAAAGCGCGGAAACGGCTATACCGCACCAGTTGGAACGCCAAAAGCCCCACTGCGCCCAACAAGGCCAGGGTAGAAAGCAATCGCACGGCAGAAAGCGGAGACCGGGAACGAGGAGAAGTCGAAAACATGAGAAAAGCGTATCCCAGATAATGAAAGTTTCAGGACAGCAACGTTTCGGCACAGGCACGCCCTCCTCTCGCGAAGAGAACGCCGGGCACGCCCGCCATCTGTGCTCAGGGTGCTAATTTTACCACTTTGGAGTAAAATTGCCCCAGCGCTGAGACGCGATCTTCCTCTGCAGGCCCAACCCTTGCCAACAAACGCCTGCCATCCCTTCCCACAGAGAGGTTCCCAATGCTTCGTGCCTGGCTCATTTATCTTTCCAAAGCAGCATGGGCTCAACGTCTCATGACCCATTGGCGCCCCGCCTGGCGAGTGGCTTCCCGCTTCGTCGCGGGCAGCAAACTGGAAGATGCCATCCGTGTCATCCAGGCCTTCAATGCTCAAGGCATGTTCGTCACCTTAGACCACCTGGGGGAAGCCACCACCAACCTGGACGAAGCCCAGCAAGCCACCGAACACATCCTCGCCATGCTGGACGCTATCGACCAAGCGCAAGTCAAGGCCAATGCTTCTATCAAACTGACCCAAATTGGCCTTGCCCTGGACCGAGAGGCCTGCAAAGCCAACCTGCGCCGCATCCTCAGCCGCGCCAGGGAACACAACATCATGGTGCGCATCGACATGGAAGACTCGCCGTGGGTGGATGCCACCCTGGAACTCTACCATGAAATGCGCGCCGAGGGGTTAGACAACGTCGGCGTGGTCATCCAGTCTTACCTCTACCGCAGCGAAGAAGACGTCCGCAAGTTGATGGCCGAAGGGGCGCGGGTGCGGCTTGTCAAAGGGGCTTACAAAGAGCCGCCCGAGATCGCCTACCCCAAGAAGCAGGATGTGGACGCCAGTTACGACCGCCTGACGCGCTTGCTGATCGACGGGGCAAAAGCCGCGGGCGCGCCCTCAGTGAGCGAGGATGGCAAATGGCCACCCATCCCAGCCATCGGCACCCACGACGAAGCCCGCATTGCCTACGCCAAAGAGTATGCGGCCAGTGTTGGGCTCCCCAAACAGGCGCTGGAATTCCAAATGCTTTACGGCATTCGCCGCGACCTGCAACGCCAACTGGCAGAGGAAGGCTACCCGGTGCGCATTTACGTGCCTTACGGCACCGAATGGTACCCCTACTTCATGCGCCGCCTAGCCGAGCGCCCGGCCAACCTGTGGTTCTTCATTTCAAACTTCTTCCGCAAATAATGCCAACGGGGAAGCCAAATGGCTTCCCCGTTGATTTAAGCCTCAACGAAGGCCTGAAGGGGGGGGGAAACCCGCCAAGTCTCCGGGGGTTTTACCACCCTTGCAGGAAATCCTCCCATTCGCGGTGGGATTCCAGATAACGGCGAAAGCGATACCACGCGCTGGCAGGCGGCGGGGCAGGCGGCTTCAGCAAATGCATGTGGGCCTCTTCCAACGTGCGCCCGCCTTTACGAGCGTTGCAGGCCGCGCAGGCCGTGACGAGGTTATCCCACGAGTCGCCCCCACCCAACCGCCTGGGCACCACGTGGTCAATCGTGGGATGCGCTACCCTGCGACCGCAATACTGGCAGGTGTAATTATCGCGGCGAAAAATTTCCAGCCGGTTGAGGGGCACGCGAGGCCGCGGCCGCCTCACCATGTAGGCCAGCCGAATCACCGAAGGCACCTCAAACACCTGTTGTACCGTATGAATAACCCCGCGTCCGTTGAGCACCAGATGCGCCTTGCCGGTCACCAGCAAAACAACCGCCCGCCGGACGGTACACACATCCAGCGGCTCGTAATTGGCATTCAACACCAACACCGGTGCACGCAATCGAGCAACCATCTTCCCACCCCGCGAGATTGTTTGCCATTATAGCACAACAGGGGTAGAATTGAAGCACACCACTGCGTTCCTATCTTTACCAAGGAGGCCTCACCATGGACATGACCGCATTTTGGTGGTTTTTCGGTGCCCTGCTGGTCATTTTCTTCTTCATCTTCGTGTTTTCGCTCTACGATGTCGGCCCGGCGGTCAAAGAATCATACCACCCCGCGCCCTCGCCCGTCATTCCCCATCATCACGCTGAAGAGGCACCGGCTTCCAAAGCCGCCGCGCCCGCCGCTGAAGATGACCTGAGAAAAATCGAGGGCATCGGCCCCAAAATTGAAGCCGCGCTCAAGCAGGCCGGCATCCGCACTTTTGCCGATTTAGCCGCCAAAACGCCGGAAGAATTGCAGGCCGTGCTCGACGCTGCGGGTTTCGCCCGCATCAGCAACCCCGAAACGTGGCCCGAACAGGCAGCCCTGGCCGCCAAAGGCGATTGGGAAGCCCTGGCCGCCCTGCAGGGAACCCTCAAAGGCGGTCGCCGCCGCGCCTGACCTTTCTCTTCCTCCCTGCCTTTCGTTACGCCCGGCCCGTTCCCTGGCTGATCAATGCAACAGGGGAACGGGCTATTGTTTCAAGAGCCCGCCTTACCGGAGATTATCATGGCCACATCCACACCTTCAACGGAACGCCCCTCCGATTCCCCCGACGCCATCGAAGAAAAAGCCCATTTGCATCAGGTTGGTCTGCAACACCTCGTGGCCCAGGAAGCCACCCTGGAAGAAACGGCTGTGGGGAAAATGAGCGCCGGTGACGTGAAGTGCAGCGAGACTGCCGTCGGCCTGCTGCGCGCCCGCAGCGCCACGCTGAACGATAGCATGGTTAGCGCCCTGGCCGCCCACCAGGTCTTTGCCGATGAAAGCATTGCCGCCGGCCTCCTCGCCGCTCGCCAGGTTGAAGCGCCAGAGGTAGAAGCCAAAATCCTGCTGGCAGGCGAAGTCAAAGGCCACGTGACCACGCTGCTCGACACCCCGTTGGCCTTGCTGGCAGGGGCCGCCGCGGGTGCAGTTTTTGCTCTGGTCACCTGGCTACTGCGCCGGAAGTAAACGACCGCTTTGCCCCCCGAAGATCGGGTGTAACCCCATTCAGCCCGCCAGCAAAAGCGCAAAGGCAAAGAGCGCAAAGAGCATTTCTGTCTCTTCTGTGCTCTGTGGTTCTCTTTGCCAAAGCCCAACAGTTACGCTCGGCTTCTCGGGTTTCCTCTCACCGCACACCGACAAAATACTGCTGCTCAACCGTTTGCCAGGTTTCGCTTTCCGGCAAAGCGAGGAAAGCCGCCAGCGCCGGCGCCACGGCGCCGATTTCCTCAGCCATGCGCCACGCCACCCGCCGAATGGAAAAATGGGCATTCGGTGCGGTGCGCAGCCGCAGGAAGTGGAAGGCTTCGCGCAGGTTGAAGGCCGCCAGCACCCGCCGGTTGAACCCGTTGGGCACCACATACGCCGCCACGTCGGGATTCCAGGCAGCCAGAACCTCGTAGGTCTCCGCCGCGGCTTCCATTGCGGCGCGATAGTCGTCTTCCAGGCCAATCTCGGCCACCAGACGCGGCACGGCATAGCCCAACCGCGCCGTCAACGCCTGCGGTGACTGGCTCATCATCCGGTGGCGCTTGAATTCGTAATAAGCCCCCTGATCCATCACCAGGTCAAACGTAAACGCCGCGTATTCCAGCGCCCGCGGCGGAATGTCGCGGAAATCCAGCGCGCCCAGCAATTCCGCCGCCAGGGTGCGCCGCGCCTCAGCCGAAAGGCCGCGAGCATAGTTGAGGTAATCAACGTAAGGGCGGTCACCGTGGCGGTAAAGCGCCGCCGCCAGCACGCGGGCTTCCGCCCCGCGGTCCCACGAAACCAGGTGGCACCAGTCTTCAGCATAGGTGCCGCCGCCGCGGAAATCGGCCGTGCGGGCGCGCAGGGCTTCCCGCGCCTGCTGCCAGCCGCGCACGGGCGCCACATGGCGCACCAGCGTGGGCGTTTCAGCCTCAGCCACCTGTTGCAGCACCGCCCCCAGCTGCCGCACCTCGGCGAAGGGGTGGGAAAGCATCTTTCGCAGGCTGTGCGCCAGCGCGCGGGCGTTGATGGTCATGCCCAGCGTGACCTGCGAAGCCGCGGGCAGCAGGAAACGGCAGACATCGGCATAGCGGGAACGGTGGCGGGCATCCCAGCGGGTGGGGTCTTCCCCCGCAGCGGGCGGGTCTCGGCGGGCGATTTCGGCACGCGCGCTTTCCATACAGCGGTGATACGCCGCGAAGAGCGCCTGCACGGTTTCCCGGTAGCGCGCCGTCAGGTCGGGGCGGGCTTCCAGTTCCGGCGGGGTGACGAAATCCTCCGGCCCGAAGGGCTGGTAGCGGCTGGATTTTTCGGTGTAGGATGCCAGGCGGTGCGATTCCACCACCTCGGTCGCCAGGCGAGAAAGCCCCTCTACGGCAATGTGCAGCACGGCATGTTCAGCCACCGACGCATGGCCGTAGCCGATGACCCACTTTTCGTGAAAGCGCGCGCTGGCAGCCTCGCTGAGTTCCTCCGCGGTGGCATCCAGCGGCTGCGGCGAGCGGGAAGCCTTCGCGAAGGCCACCGCAATCACTTCAGGGGCATAGCGGCGGGGGGAAAGCAAATAAACGCGCATGAGAGCCTCGTTACTTGAGGGCTTCGCCATCTGGCGGTGCGCCATGCGGGGCAGAAGAAAGCGTTGCCTCATGAGGCGGCCAGGGCATGGCCTGCAGCACCTCGCGCGCCGCGGCAACATCGCGGGCAATTTGCGCGGCCAACGCTTCGGCCGAGGAGAACCGCTGCTCAGGACGCAAGCGACGCATAAAATGCACGGTCACCGTCTGGCCGTAGAGGTTGCCGGAAAAATCGAGCAAATGGGCTTCCAGCCGCGGGGCAACAGGGCGCTGCTCAAAAGTGGGGCGCACCCCCAGGTTGACTACCGCCGGATGCGCCCCTGTCGCCGTTTCAGCCCAGCAAGCATATACCCCTGCCGCGGGCATCATACGCCGCGGCCACACGGCCAGGTTGGCCGTGGGAAAGCCCAAATGCCGTCCCCGCCCATCGCCCTGCACTACCTCGCCAGGTACAGCATAAGGCCGCCCCAACAGGCGCGCGGCCAGTTCAACTTCGCCGCGCGCCAGGGCTTTCCGAATACGGGTCGAAGAAACCACCTCACCATCCAGGCGGTAGGCTTCGACCACATGCAAGGTATAGCCAAGAGCCTCGCCCAACCGCCGCAGGGTGGGAATATCGCCTTCCCGATTGCGGCCCAGGGCAAAATCGTAGCCTACCCACAGCCGCCGCAGCCCCAGATGGGCGCGCAGGTCTTCCATGAAATCGCGCGCACTACGCCGGGCAATGCGCCGGTCGAAAGGATGCGTGACGAGCACATCCACCCCCAAACGGGCAATCCGGGCGGCTTTTTCTTCAGGGGTAGAGAGGTAAAAAGGGTTCGGGCGATTGCCCAACACCTCGGCGGGATGAGGATAAAACGTCACCACCACCGCGGGCGCGTCATGCGCCCGCGCCTCGGCCACAAAATCTCGCAAGAGGGCCTGGTGCCCACGATGCACGCCATCAAAAGCGCCAATCGTCACCCATGCCCCTTGCAAATGCAGCGGCTCCAGGGAAGTGAAATGCTGCATGGGTCAGGAAGCGAAGAAGACTTTCTTCGGTTGCAGTTCGTCGCTCTCGGCGATGTAAACCATTACCGCTACCAGGTCGCCCTGCTCGGTCAGCGCCCGCACCATTTGGCCGTCGGTGAGTTCCAGATCTTTGGGCTTGATGCGGTGGCCGTGGCGCACCCGTTCCACCTCATCGGGGTCGAGTTCAATCATCGGCCATTCGGTCAGGGCCTCAGCCGCGGGGATAAGGTAACGATACCACTCGCCTTTGCGGAAGGCTTCTTCCAGGCGACGCAGGGGCACAGCATCCCGCAGCGTAAAACGGCCGCTCTGGGTGCGGCGCAGGCCCACCAGGTGCGCGCCGCAGCCAAGTTCCTTGCCAATATCGTGAGCCAGCGAGCGCACATACGTGCCGGAGGAACAATGCACGTCAACCACCACTTCCGGCGGCGCCCATTCCAGCAGTTCCAGGCTATAAACCTTGATTTTGCGCGGCTGAAGGTTGACTTCCTCACCCTTGCGCGCCATATCGTAAGCCCGGCGGCCTTTCACCCGCACCGCGGAATAAGGCGGCGGCACCTGCTCGATCTCGCCCACGAATTTCTGCAAAATCTGCTCAAATTGCTCTTCGGTAATCGTTTCCCACGGCGCCGAGCTGGTGGTGCGGCCTTCAGCATCGTAGGTATCGGTGGCACTCCCCAGGCGAATGGTCGCCATGTAGCGCTTGTCGGAAGCGGAAACCCACTCGCTCAGGCGCACCGCGGGGCCAATCAGCACCACCAGCACCCCCGAAGCCCGCGGGTCCAGCGTCCCGGTATGCCCGGCGCGGCGAATGCCAGTGCCGCGACGGATGACCTGCACAACCTGGTGGGAGGTCATGCCTACGGGCTTGTCCACCACCAGTACCCCCGAAACAACATCGCGAATCATACTTTCAGTGTCCATCAATTACTCCCTCTCAAAAGTGTGGTGAGTTTCGTCAAGGGTTTTCGCCATCACAACAAGGCGCGTGTGGCTTCCAGCACCTTAGCCTGCACTTCAGCCAAAGTGCCGGAAATCGTCGCGCCGGAAGCCGGAGCGTGGCCGCCGCCCCCAAAGCGCACCGCCACCCCGGAAACGTCCCAACCCGGGCGGGCCCGCCAACTGACCTTGACGGTGTTGTTTTCCTGCTCGATGAAAATCACGCCGATGGCTGCCCCCCGCACGGTCACCAGGTAGCCCACCAAATCGGCGTCGTCATTGCCGCCGTAGCCGCTGATTTTGCGGTCTTCCAGCGTCAGGGAAGTCCACACCAGGCCGCCTTCCCGCTGAATGCGGCTCAGCCCCTGCCCCCAATAGCGCAGGGCTTCGAAACTGCGCTCCACCAGCGCCTTGAAATACAGTTCGCTGAGGGGTGCGCCGCGGTCAACCAGGTCGGCAGCAAGGCGCAGGGCCTGGGCGGTCATGTTCGACGTGCGGAAGCCGATGGTATCGGTCAACATGCCGGTCAACAGCGCCGAGGCGGCTTCCGGGGTAATTTCCAGCCCCCAGCGGGGCAGCAATTCGGCCAGCATGGCCGCCGTGGCCACAGCCTGCGGCGCTACAATGTTCACAGCAGCAAAGCGAGTGTTGGTTTTATGATGATCGATGTTGATGTCCACCGGCCAATCGGCCTGCCACGCCTTGCCGCCCCGTTCATGGTCGCCGCAGTCCACGAAAACCTTGCAATCGGCTTCAGGGTCGCCGCGGGAAACCACGGTGTCGGCGCCAGGCAAATGGCGGCAGCAGGAAGGCACACCATCGGCCAGCGCCACCGTGACGGTTTTGCCTGCGGCGCGCAGGGCCAGCGCCAGTCCCAGGGCAGAGCCCACCGCGTCGCCATCGGGGCTGACATGCGAAACAATGCTCACCGTGCGCGCAGCCCGCAGGCGCTCGCCGGCAGCGGTGACGGCTTCGGGCTCAAAGGTCATGGTTCCTCTCGTAGGCTATAGGGGCAATGGAAGGCTCAAGCAGCATCGTCATCGGCCTCGGTTGGGGCTTGTTCGCCGCGCGCTTCGCGCTCGGCCCGAATTTGCTCTAACAGGGCCTCAATGCGCTCGGCGCGCTCCGGGGTCGGGTCCCAGTGGAAACGCAGTCGCGGGAACTGACGCAGTTCCACCCGACGGGCCAATTCACGGCTCAGAAAACCGCGGGCGTGTTCCAGCCCTTCCAAAATTTCCTCGCGCCGTTCTGAACCCTCTACCGCCGAAACGAACACATCGGCATAGGCCAGTTCGCGATCCACGCGGACATCAGTCACGCTCGCGCCGCGCACCCGCGGGTCAGCCACTTCGTAAAGTAACAACAGGGCCAGTTCTTCTTTCAAACGTTCGTTGATGCGGCGGAGCCGCAATTGCGAAACCATGTCACCCTCCGATTACCAGCCGCTTTCTTCCACTTCGGTGCGCGTACGGGTGAAGCATTCGATGATGTCGCCCACTTTGAAATCCTGAAAGCCTTTGAGAGCAATGCCGCACTCGAAGCCTTCGCGAATTTCACGGACGTCTTCCTTTTCATGTTTGAGGGAAGCCAGGGGCCCCTCAAACAGCACCTCATTGCCACGCACCACACGGGCGAGGGCGTTCCGGCGAATGACGCCTTCCCGCACACGGCAACCGGCCACCTTGCCCGCCTTGGGGATCTTGAACACGGCCAGCACTTCGGCCTTGCCGAGGGTGGTTTCCTCTTCTTCGCCGCCCAGCATGCCTTTGAGGGCTTTTTCCAAATCCTCGGTCAGCCGGTAGATGATGTTGTAGGTGCGAATGGAAACCCCCAGGCTTTCGGCCAGTTTGCGCGCTGGGGCATCGGGGCGCACATTGAAACCGATCACCACGGCTTTGGAAGCCGCCGCGAGGTTGACATCGTTTTCGCTGATGTTACCCACCGAAGCGTGCAACACGCGCACTTTGATTTCACTCTTTTCGGCCACTTCCTGAATGGAATTAACCACCGGCTCGAGGGAGCCGTGGACGTCGACCTTGACGACCAAACGCAGTTCGTTGGTCTCGCCGGCCTGCACCTGCTCGAAGAGGTCTTCCAGGGAAATCTGGCGTGTTTCTTGCTGCGCTTTGGCACGGGCAGCGTCTTGCCGCCGGGCCACGATCTCGCGAGCGACTTTCTCGTTTTCCACCACGCGGAAGAGTTCGCCCGCGGCAGGCACATCCACAAAACCCAACACCTGCACCGGCATGGAAGGCGGGGCTTCGCGTACAGCCTTGCCATGCTCGTCGGTCATGGCACGGATTTTGCCGTACGTCGTTCCCGCCACAACCACCTGGCGGAGTTTCAGCGTGCCATTTTGCACCAGCAGCGTCGCCACGACCCCGCGCCCTTTTTCCCGGCGGGCTTCGATGACCGTCCCGATAATGCGCCCGCGAGGGTTGGCCCGAATTTCCATGCTGTCGGCCACCAACAGGATGGCTTCCAGCAGGTCTTCGATGCCTTCGCCCTGTTTGGCGGAAACCGGCACGACCATGGTTTCACCGCCCCATTCGTCGGGCACCAGCCCCACATCGGCCAGTTGACGTTTGACACGCTCCGGGTTGGCATTGGGGCGGTCGATTTTGTTGAGTGCCACGATGATGGGCACCCGGGCGGCTTTGGCGTGGTCAATGGCTTCCCGCGTCTGGGGCATCACACCGTCGTCAGCGGCCACCACCAGCACCACGATGTCGGCACCTTGCGCGCCGCGCGCCCGCATGGCGGTAAAGGCTGCATGGCCGGGGGTGTCGAGGAAGGTGATTTTGCGCCCATCGTGCACCACCTGATAAGCACCAATATGCTGGGTGATACCGCCGGCCTCGCGCTGAGCAACATTGGTGTGACGAATGGCGTCGAGGAGGGTGGTTTTGCCGTGGTCGACATGCCCTAACACAGCAACCACCGGGGGGCGGGGCTGCAGTTGGTCTTCCGGCTCGTCGGCAATCAGCCGCCGCCAGAGGGGAATTTCCGCCTCGGCCTCTGTTTCCAGTTCTTCTTCTGGTTCTTCCAACACCACTTCGTAGCCCAGTTCAGTGGCTACGATTTCTGCAGTTTCAAAATCGATCGTCTGGTTAATAGAAGCCATGACCCCATTCGCCATCAACGTTTTGATGAGGTCGATGGGGCTGGCTTTCAAAGCCTCAGCGAGTTGACGCACTGTCATGCTCGCCGGAAGCGTAATCGGCTCCCGCCCGTTCTGTGTCATGTTCACCTCCTTGGAGGTCCGCCCGTCGTGGCGGCCCTACGATTCCATTCCGGCGTCGGCCGAAATGCGCGCTTTAGCCAGCGCGTGATGATGCTTCCGCGGCGTCTTCCTCACCGTCGTCGGGAAGCACGGCCATAAAAGCCTTCAAGCGTGCAATATCGTCGTCGGTCAGCTCGACCCGCAGGGCGCGGGCCAGCGTACCTTTCTTGAGCGCCCGCTCCCAGCAGGCACGCCGATCGTGCAGGTAGGCTCCCCGGCCAGGCAACCGACCGGTGAGGTCTACCCGCACCCCTTCAGGGGTACGCACCAGCCGCACCAGTTGCCGCTTGGCTAAGGTCTGGTGGCACCCCACGCAGGTGCGCTGCGGTACGTGTTTGCCACGCCGTTTCTTCGCCATTTCCGCCTCCTGCGCGGCGGGCTAAAAGTCCCATTCTTCCCATTCGTCTTCGCGCTTGTGGCGCTTGACGGGGATCAAATCGTCTTCGCTTTCGCCGTAGGCCAGTTCCACATACTGGCGCGGCTTCTTCTTTTTCTTCTTTTTCTTCTTCTTGCGTGGTTTGTCGGCCGCCAGTTCTTCCTCTTCAGCCTCTTCGTCCACGGCCACCTCGTCGGCCGGAATTTCGACCTGGGCGAAGATGTCTTCCAACGAAGCGCTTTCTTCCACTTCTTCGGCTTCCTCCGCCGCTTCAGAAGCAGCCTCAGCCTCAGGTGTGGCCTCTTCCACCGCTTCTTCAACCTCCGCGGCTACCTGAGTCTCTGCTTCAGCCTCTGCCTTGGCTTCCTCAACGGGAGCAAGGGCCTCTGCTTCGGCAACGGCCTCCTCTTCCCCGAGATGGGGCTCTCCCTCAGCAGGGGCAACAGGTTCCTCTACCTCGGCCTGCGGTTCTTCCGTCGGGTGGGCTTCCTCAAAGAGGGCCAGGGTTTCCGTAATTTGCTCCATGGCCTTCGGACCAATGCCATCCAAAGCCAACACCTCATCGGGGTTGAGCTTCATTTGCAGCATGAGATCACCGATGGAATTGTAGCCCGCATTGGTCAACAACATGGTAATGCGCGGCGTCAGGCCCAAAACATCCACAGGCAGTTCAAAGGCCGCTTCGGGAATTTGTGCCCGGGCTTCGGCCAGGCGACGGGCCTCTTCGGAAAGTTCCTCAGCCCGGCGGGCAATCACGCCCCGCTCGACGCGGTCGACAAAGCGGGAAAGTTCGCGGTATTCTTCAGGAGCCAGCAAGCGGCCTTCCGCCTTCTTTGCCAAAATGGCCTCCACCACCGGGATGGTTTCAGCCTCAGCCTCGGCAAAAGGTGCGTATTGCGGGTCGTTTTGAAGTTTGTAAAGCGCCTCAGACGCTGCTTCGGAGACGTTTTTGATATCAATGCGCCAGCCGGTCAATTTGGCTGCCAGGCGGGCGTTTTGCCCCTGTCGCCCAATGGCAAGGCTCAGCTGGTCCTCGGGCACCACAACGGTCGCCGTGCGGCTCTCGTGGTCAAGGTACACGCCGGTGACCTGCGCCGGGCTCAAGGCTTTCGCGATGAAGACCTCGGGGTCGGGGTTCCACTCAATGACGTCAATTTTTTCGCCATGCAATTCGCGCATGATGGCCTGAATGCGCACCCCGCGCAGGCCGACGCACGCGCCCACAGGGTCAATAGTGGGGGCAATGGCCGAGACCGCCACTTTCGAGCGCCGCCCCGCTTCGCGGGCAATGGCGCGGATTTCCACCTCGCCACGGTAGATCTCCGGCACCTCGTCTTCCAGCAACCGGCGGAGGAAATTCTTGTGCGCTCGCGAAAGGATGACCTGCGGCCCTTTGCCCGTCGGTTTCACCTCCAACAGCAAGGCACGCACGCGATCGTGAACCCGGAAACGCTCACCGGGTATTTGCTCTCGGCGGGGCAACAAGGCCTCGGTGTTCTTCTCCAGGCCCACCGTGACCCCGTTAGGGCGCACAGCCTGGACAATGCCGTTGACGATTTCGCCTTCCAGTTTGCTGAAGTATTGATATTGGAGTTCCCGCTCAACTTCGCGGAGGCGCTGTTGCAACACTTGCCGCGCCGTCTGGGCTGCAACCCGCCCCAGGCGCTCGGGGGTGACGTCGACCATCACAACATCACCCAATTGCACCTCGGGGTCGATTTGCTCAGCCTCTTCCAGCGAAATTTCGGTGGCGGGGTTTTCCACTTCCAGCACGACCTCTTTCTCGGCCTTGACTGAGAAGTGCCCGTCGGCCATATCGATTTCCACTTCAACGTTCTGGGAAGACGGCGCGCCCGCCTCTTTACGGTAGGCTGCTGCCAGTGCCTTCTCCAACACCGAGGTCACCGCCTCAGAGGGGAGATGGCGTTCTTCCAGCAACTCGTTGAATGCCAGTAAGAGTTCACTTTTTGCCATAACCTCATTTTCTCCAGAACAAAATCTCGCCGCAGGGCTCTCTGCAGCGCAGGCAAAACGCAAGGGGCGCTTAATCACAGAAAAGTGGGGAGCACCCACTTTTCGGCCACGGAAACCCGCCGTGCTCCCCCCACGGAGCCTATTTTAGCATGAGGACAGGGAAGGCGCAAGGTTATCTTCGCGCTTCATTCAGAGCCTGCCTGAAAATTTCGTGCAGTGCGCTACTGCATGGCAGGTTTAGGGGTAACGAAGCATAAAGAGAATTTAAAAATCCGAAAAAACACCTTGACACGCTCTTGCCCTTATGCTACAGTATCAGCGCAAAGTTCAGCAAAAAATCTCCCACGGTTGCGCAACCAAGAAAGGAGTGAGGCCTTGGCTCAATCACGCACCCAACAACTCGTGGAACGTCTTCGCAACTTGCAGGCTTCCTCTCCAGACATTGAAGCCTCGGCAATTGTGAGCGTCGACGGTCTGACCATCGCTTCGGCACTGCCACAAGGCATTGAAGAAGACCGCGTCTCGGCCATGTCGGCAGCCATGCTCTCGTTAGGCGAGCGCATCGCCTCGGAACTGGGGCGCGGGGCACTGGAACAGGTTTACATTAAAGGCAACCAGGGGTATGTCGTATTGATGGCTGTGGGTGAAGAAGCCGTGCTGACCGCTCTGGCGCGCGAAGGTGCCAAACTGGGCCTGATCTTCCTGGATATGCGCAGGGCAGCCGAAGACATCGCCAAACTTCTCTAAACCGACCGGAGGGCGCGTCATGGATCCAATCCCCGAAAGTGGCTACTACTACCCGAACAAGATCGCGCGCATCATCTTAGAGGCCCTCGAAGATGTGATGGGGAAAAACGGCCTAAACGCCATTCTCAACCTGGCACATTTGCCCCACCTCATCGACAACATGCCTGCCGACAACCTCGACAAAGCATTCGACTTTGCCTACGTGTCGGCCATCAACCTGGCACTGGAAGAGATGTACGGCCCGCGCGGAGGGCGTGGGCTGGCGTTGCGCGCAGGACGAGCCGCCTTTGCCGAAGGGCTGCGTAATTTCGGCGCCCTGGCAGGAGTAGGCGATCTTGCTTTCAAGGTGCTGCCGCTGAAAGCCAAACTGCGCATCGGCTTGCCCGCGATGGCAAAAATCTTTACCCAGGTCAGCGACCAGATTACCACGGTCGAAGAAAAAGAACACGAATACATTTACACCATCCACCGCTGCCCGGTCTGCTGGGGGCGTCAAGGCACCACCGACAAGCCGGTATGCTACATGGCCGTGGGGCTGCTGCAGGAAGGGCTCAAATGGGTCTCCGGCGGCAACGAATTTCGCGTCAACGAGTCAAAATGCGTTGCCAAAGGCGATGAAGTGTGCGAATTCATCATCCAAAAAGAACCGATTGGCTGAAAAGTGGAAAGCAAACGTCACCGCCTCCTCATCATTGAAGACGACCTGGATGTTGCCGAGATGCTGACATCGTACTTCCGAGTGCAGGGGTACGATGTGCAAACGGCAAACTGGGGAGAAGACGGCATCCGCGCGTGCCAAATTTCGCCGCCTGACCTCGTCATCCTCGACATCCGCCTGCCAGACATCGATGGCTACCAAGTGGCGGAACGCCTGCGCACCAACGTGCGCACCTCTCGCATCCCCATCATCTTCCTGACCGAAAAGCGCGACCGCAGCGACCGCCTCAAAGGCCTCAAACTTGGCGCCGACGACTACATCACCAAACCTTTCGACATCCAGGAACTGCGCCTGCGGGTGCGGAACGCCCTGCGCCGGGCTTCTCTGGGCCCGGTGACCAACCCGGTCACCGAATTGCCCGAGGGGGCTTTGGTAGACGAAGTGCTTCAAGAACTGCTCGATAGCGGCAAAGAATGGGTGGCTCTGCTGGTTTCCGTCCGCAACCTGGATGCCTTCCGCGAGCGCTACGGTTTCGTCACTTCTGACGATGTGCTGCGCGCGATCAGCCGCATGCTTCAAAACGCCACTCGCGACGCGGGCTCTGGCAACGACTTCATCGGGCATCTCTCCCC
The DNA here is from genome assembly GCA_011322445.1 of Chloroflexota bacterium. Taxonomy (NCBI): domain Bacteria; kingdom Bacillati; phylum Chloroflexota; species Chloroflexota bacterium. The sequence goes on from DRMV01000043.1 coordinate 88,032, forward strand.
CAACGATTTCCTCATCATTACCGAACCTCCCCATGCAAACGCCATTCGCTCCCGCATCGAGCAGCGGCTGGGGCAGGCGCTGGATTACTTCTACCCCCTGAAGGACCGCCTGCGAGAAGATTTCGGAGACCGCAAACTGGCGCTGCGCATTCGCGAAGTGCGCTCTTCACACGGCCCCTTCATCGATGCCGATGCCATCAAGGAGGCCTTCCAGGTCCGGTAACCATGCGCCTCCTTGTCGTCATTCCCACCTATAACGAAGCGGAAAACCTGCCCCGGCTGGTTTCCGCTTTGTTTGCTTTACCGCTCGACCTCGGTGTGCTGGTCGTGGACGACAACAGCCCCGACGGCACCGGCGAAATTGCCGAGGCGCTGAAAGCGCGCTTTCCGGGGCGGGTTGAAGTGCTGCATCGCGCCGGGAAAAGCGGGTTGGGGCCGGCCTACCTCGCAGGCTTCCAAAAAGCCCTCCAAATGGAAGGCGTGGCGGCCATCGCCCAGATGGACGCCGACTTTTCGCACAACCCTGCCGTGTTGCCACAAATGGCAACCCTGCTGGAAAACGACCAGGCCGACCTGGTGCTCGGGTCGCGCTACGTGCCCGGCGGTCGGCTTGACGAAGCCTGGCCGCTGTGGCGCAAAGGGCTATCGGCCTTTGGCAATTTCTATGCCCGCGCCATCCTGCGAATGCCGGTGCGCGATGTCACCGGGGGCTACCGCCTCTGGCGGCGAGAGACCTTAGCCAACCTGCCCCTGGCACGCGTCCACGCAGCGGGCTACCTCTTCCAGGTCGAAATGGCCTATCTCACCCACAAACTCGGCTTTCGTATTGCCGAAGTGCCGATTTACTTCCAGGAACGCCGTTGGGGGCAATCTAAAATGTCATTCGCCATTCAGGTGGAAGCCGCCATTGGCGTGTGGCAACTGCTGTGGCGGTATCGCGACCTGTAAATTCGGGTTTCCTCAGCCCAGGCCTGCCCCGCTCTTCCTTCAGTTTTTTTCCATCAACGGCACCACCAGCATACTGGTCGCAACGCGGTGCCGCAAGGTGCTGATGGTCGTGCCAAACACCAGGTCGGAAACTCCCGAATGGCCGTGCGCTCCCACCACGACCAAATCGGCCTCCACCTCGGTGACCATGCGCGCCAGTTCCGCCGCGGGGTTGCCCGTTCCCAAATGCCACGTCGCCTGCACCCCCAGCGCCTCTACCGAGGCCGCCAGGCTCTGTAACCGCTGGCGGTCCATTTCCACTTCCAGGTCATCGGCGTCAGGGCCCAAAGCGCGAGCCGCAGGGCTTTCCACGACGTGCATCAAATGCAACGTCGCCTCCGCGGGCGCTGCCACCCGCAAAGCGGCTTCCAGCAAGCGCCGGTCGTTGCCGGAAAAGTCCAACGCCACCGCCACCCGCCGGTAAGGGGTCAACGCAAACGAAAGCGGTGCCACCGCCGAGCGCCCCAACGCCTTGTGCGGTACGGCCAGCCGGCGCGGCCACCTGCCCGCGGCGCGGCGTCGTTTCAGCCACGGGTGCACGGTCACATACACCAGCAACCCCAGAAAAGCCGCCGCCAGCGGGAAAAGCGTGCCCCGCACCAGCCACCCATAACGGCCGGCATGGGCTGCCCACTGACCGATTTCATCCCCCACCAGTTTTACATTCAGCCCCAAGATGATGCTGGCCACGCCCCACGCCAACACCTGCATCCAGCGCGGAATGATGAAATCTCCCATGCGTTCCCGGTCGGCCACGGCATGCACCAAAGGAATGACGGCAAACGGCAATTGCAGCGAAAGCACAACCTGGCTTAGCACCAGCAATTCCCCGGTGGCGTTTTCCCCGGCATAGTAAATGACCAATATTGCAGGCACAACGGCCAGCAAGCGGGTGATCAGGCGGCGCAGCCACGGGCGAATGCGCAGGTTGAGGTAGCCTTCCATCACGATCTGCCCGGCCAGGGTGCCCGTAACGGTCGAACTCTGCCCGGAAGCCAACAGCGCTACCGCAAAAGCAATGGGGGCAATAGAAGCCCCTAACAAGGGTTCGAGCAGATGATGGGCATCTTGAATTTCGGCCACCCTGAAGTAACCGTGACGGTAAAACACTGCTGCCGCCATCACCATAATGGCCGCGTTGACCAAAAACGCCAAATTGAGCGCAATGCCAGTGTCAATGTTGTTCCAGCGAATGGCTTCCTTGATGGCCTCTGGCTCGCGACCAATCTTACGCGTTTGCACCAGTGCCGAATGCAGGTAAAGGTTGTGCGGCATCACCGTTGCGCCCAAAATGCCAATGGCAATGTAAAGTGCGGTTGCATCGGGCAAAGAAGGCACAAACCCGCGCACAATGCCGCCCCAATCGGGCTGTCCCAGCGCGATTTCCACAAAAAAAGCCGCCCCAATCGTTCCCACCAATGCCAGCACCACGCTTTCCAGTTTGCGAATGCCAAAACGGGAAAGCACCAGGAGCAGCAACGTATCCAACGCCGTCAACAGCACACCGTAAATCAAAGGAAGGCCAAACAGCAACTGCAAGGCAATGGCCGAGCCGATGACCTCGGCCAGGTCGGTTGCCGTAATGGCAATTTCCGCCAGAATGTAGAGGGGAATGTTGACAAAAGAGGGATATTCCTCCCGGCACACTTGCGCCAGGTCGCGACGGCTGACGATGCCCAGGCGCGCCGCCAGGCTCTGGAGCAAAATCGCCATCATGTTCGACATCAACAGCACCCAAATCAAGGCATAGTTGTAGCGGCTGCCGGCGGCAATGTCGGTCGCCCAGTTGCCGGGGTCCATGTAACCCACTGCGGCCATGAGCGCGGGGCCGGTAATGGCCAGCCAGCGCCGCCACCAATGGCCGCGCGTGGGCACGACGACGGTCTCATGCACCTCCGAAAGGGACTGATGCCGTTGTTTCACCATATTGCCTCCCTCACGGGCTAAATTCCACAAAAATGGCCTCGGCCAGCGCAGGGCCTATCACCACGGCCTCATCGCGGCCTTCGACGCGCAAATACACCAGATTATCGCCAGCGGTGCGCTGCTCTACCCCAAAGCCCACCCCCGGACGCAGCCCCAACGCCGAAAGCCGCCGCAGCACCGCGGGGTCGGCATCCGACACGCTGACAATGCGCCCGCGCTCCCCTGCCTCGGCTTGCGTCAACGGCACCGCGTGGGAAAGCGGCAGCGTGAGGTCGTGCCCCGGAATGGGATGGCCGTGGGGGTCGAAGGCCGGTTCCCCCAGCAGACGAGCGATGCGCGCTTCCATGCGAGCAGAAATAGCGTGCTCCAAACGCTCCGCTTCTTCGTGGACTTCATCCCACCCATAGCCCAGGATGCGCACCAGAAACAGTTCCAGCAAACGGTGGCGGCGCAAGGTTTCGAGGGCAATGCGCTCGCCCGCGGGCGTAAGCGTCGCCCCCCGCCGAGGGCGGTAGGCCACCAGCGGCGGCTGCTCACCAGCCAGCCGTTTGAGCATGCCCGTGACGGAAGCCGGAGCCACGCCCAACATGGCCGCGAGGCTGTTGGTCGTGGCCTGGCCCCCTTCGCGGGTCAATCGGTAAATGGCTTTGAGATAATCTTGCACGCTGGGGGAAGTCTCAGGCATCACTAAACCCCAATTTAGGATAGGCTAAATTCTACCACAAAATTCCCCCTCGCAACAAAAAAGGCCGTTGCACCCATGCTCGCGCATCGGCCCAACGGCCCAACCCACCCTCTTCGGGCTTGCAAACCCTCAAAACCCCAAAATCACACCACTGTGACCATGACTTCTCCCTGGTCAACCGTCTGCCCGTCAGAGACTTTCACCTTCTCCACTTTGCCTGCTTTAGGTGACTTGAGTTCATTCTGCATCTTCATGGATTCCAGGACTACCAGGACGTCACCTTTTTTCACTTCCTGACCTTCTGTGACGGGCACGGAAACCACCAGCCCGGGCATCGGGGCTTTGAGCAGGAACGGTCCACTATCCTTGCCGCCACCGCCTCCTGCCAGCCGCAAGCGCCGCAGTTGCTCGTCTTCCACCCGCGCTTCGTAAAGCGTACCGCCCATCAGCACCTGCCACTGCCCATCGGCTTCGTAAACATAGCCCTCGAAAGAGCGGTGGTCGGCCAGCAAAGAATACAACGGCTGGCCGCTCACGGCAGCCATGTCGACCTCATACACCCGTCCATTCACGGCCACGTGGCGTTCATCCAGAATTTCTACTTCAAATTCCTGGTCGTTGACGGTGGTAATATATTTCATACCGGGGTCTCCTCAAAGATGCAAGATGCAAGTTGCAAGATGCAGGATGCAAGTTGCAAGATGCAGGTTGCAGGTCAGCGGTGGATGCGTTCCCAGCGAGAATACCACTTCCAGTTGCTGGTGTCGCGCTTGGCGCTGCGGATGACGTGCGCCGCCCGCAGGGTTTCCTGATGCGCCACCAGGGTCGCCATAATCGCTGCAATTTCGGGGTAGGTTTCCCGCACTGCATCGGCCTCTTCCATCGAAAAGCGCTCTTCGACAAAACGGGTATCGAAACTGCCTGCAATGAAGCGGCTCTGCTTGAGCAAATTCTGGTGAAACGGAATCGTGGTGCGCACGCCTACAATTTTGTATTCTTCCAACGCGCGGCGCATGCGCTGAATCGCGTGGCCGCGGGTTTCGCCCCACACGATGAGCTTGGAAATCAACGAATCGTAGTAGGGGGAAATCTCAAAACCAGAATACACCCCCGTATCCACCCGCACACCGGGGCCGGTGGGCAGCAGCATGTGCTCGATGCGGCCAATGGAAGGCATGAAATTGTTGTAGGGATCTTCCGCATTGATGCGGGCTTCCATCGCCCAGCCGTGCATTTGAATTTGCTCCTGCGTGTAACTCAGCGGCCTTCCTCTGGCTACACGAATTTGCTCTTTCACAATGTCCACACCGGTCACATACTCGGTAATCGGGTGCTCCACCTGTAAGCGGGTGTTCATCTCCAGAAAGTAGAAATTCTTGTCCTTATCTACCAGGAATTCGATGGTGCCGGCGTTGATGTACCCCACCGCCTCCGCAGCCCGCACGGCCACGCCTCCCATTTTCTGGCGAAAGGCTTCATCCTGCCCCACAAAGGGGGAAGGCGACTCCTCAAAGAGCTTCTGATGCCGCCGCTGGATGGAGCATTCCCGCTCGCCCAGGTGGATGGTGTTGCCATGGGTGTCGGCCAAAATTTGAATTTCGATGTGGCGGGCGCCTTCGATGAGTTTTTCCAGATAGACGTTGCCATCGCCAAACGCGGCCTCGGCTTCCGCACGGGCCGAGCGCAGGGCCGCGGGCATCTCGTCCAGCGAGCGCACTTCGCGCATGCCCTTGCCGCCGCCGCCTGCCACGGCCTTGATGAGCAGAGGGAAACCAATTTTCGGCGCGAGGGCCAGCAATTCCTCGTCGTTCAGGTTGCCTTCGCCTTCCGTGCCGGGCACCACCGGCACGCCCGCAGCCGATACCGTGGCGCGCGCCATGGCTTTGTCGCCCATGGTGGCAATGGCATGAGGCTTAGGGCCGATGAACACGATGCCCTCATCCTCGCAAGCCTGCGCAAACTCGGCGCGCTCGGCCAGGAAGCCGTAGCCCGGATGAATCGCGCCCGCGCCCGATTTTTTGGCGACTTCCAGCAGTTTGTTCATCCGCAGGTAAGACTCGCGCGCCTGGGGCGGGCCAATGTAATAGGCTTCGTCGGCATAACGGACGTGCAACGCGTTGCGGTCAACGTCGGAATAGACGGCCACGGTCTGTAAGCCCAATTCGCGGCAGGCGCGGATCACTCGGACGGCGATTTCGCCACGGTTGGCAATCAGCACTTTGTTGAACATGGGAACCTCGTGAGTGGTGACTTGGTTGCTTCGCTGCCTGGTTACTGGGTTGCCTGGTCGTGGTAAGCGCGCCCGACCTCAAAGGCTTTGCGGTTGACTTCCACCGCCTTTTGTGGCACACGGCGCACGATCACATCCAGCCAGTATTCCGGGGGCACGTCGGACATTTGGGCAGAAAGCGCGCCCAGCAAAATCGTGTTGGCAACCTTGCGGTTGCCGAGTTCCTCGGCCAGTTTGGGCGCGGGGATGAACACAATGCGGTCGGTCACAGCACGCGCCGCGGCAAGGGCTTCCTCAACCTCAGGGTAGCGCATGTCGCTCAGCGTGAGGGAAGGCGGCGGCAGGGTTTCGCTGCTCAGCAAGAGCACACCACCGGGCTTGAGGTAATGCAAAAAACGCATCCCCTCGACGATTTCCTGGCCGATGAGGTAATCCACCTCGCCCACCGAAATCAGGGGGGAATGCACCCGCTCGCCCCAGCGCACGTGGCTGACCACCACGCCGCCCCGCTGGGCCATGCCGTGCACTTCGGATTTCTTGGCTTCCAGCCCTTGCGCCAGCCCCACCTGGGCAATGATGTCAGCGGCCAGCAGGGTGCCCTGCCCGCCGACGCCAGTTACGAGGAAATTGGTTACGGTCATGGCATCCCTCACAATTTGAACTCAATCGGCGCGCCCGGCTCAATGGCCTGACGGGCGCAAACATCGTAGCACTGGCCGCAACCCACGCACTGGGCGGGGTCAATCCACGCCTTGGGTCGGCCGCTTTCCACATCAATCACGTCGCTCTTCAAAATGGCCGGGCAGCCGATGCGGAAGCACAAGGTGCAGCCGTTGCACGCGTCCTCAATGATGCGGTAGGGCTCGCGGGTGTAGTGCTCGCGGAAGACGCAGATGTCGTGGCTGACCACCACCGCCGGGCCGGGGAAATCCAGCGCCTCGCGGATGGCCTTTTCCAGCGCCGGCCAGTCGCGCGATTCCACGGTCGCCACATATTCCACGCCCATGGCGCGCGCCACTTCGGCGATGTCAATGCGCTTGCCGGGGCGGCCTTGCAGGGTGTCGCCCGAGGCGGGGTTGCCCTGATGGCCGGTCATGCCGGTGTTGCGGTTGTCCAGCACGATGACGGTGACGGGCGTTTGGTTGTACACCGCGCTGGCGAGGGCTGGCAGGCCGGTGTGGAAGAAAGTGCTGTCGCCGATGACGGCCACGTTGCGCCGCGGGCGGCCGCGGAACTTGCCCAGGCCCGCGATGGTCATGCCGCTGGCCACGCCGATGCTCGCACCCATGCAGCCGATGGTGTCGGTGGTATCCAGCGGCGGCAGCACGGCCAGCGAATAGCAGCCGATGTCGGAATTGACCACTACCTTGAGTTTGCGCAAAATCCAAAACACATCGCGGTGCCCGCAGCCTGCGCACATCACCGGCGGGCGGGGCGGCAGGTCGGCCAAAGGCGGTGCGGGCTTGCGGCCGCTGGGCGGCAGCAGGCCGGCCTTTTCGGCCGATTCGCGCACCACGTCCAAAGTGAATTCGCCCACCATGGGGAAAATGTCCTTCCCGCGCACCTGAATGCCCAGCCGCCGCACCCAATCTTCAATGAACGGGTCAAGTTCTTCCACCACGATGAGTTGCTCCACGCCAGCGGCAAATTCCCGAATCAGGCGCTCGGGCAGGGGCCAGGCCATGCCTAGTTTGAGGAACGAGGCGTTGGGGAAGACCTCGCGGGCATAGTTGTAGGCCGCGCCCGCGCTGATGATGCCCAACTTGCGGTCGCCCCACGCAATGCGGTTGATTTCCGCGGTCTCCGCCCATTCCCGCAGTTTGCGGATGCGCTCTTCAATGATGGGATGGCGTCCGCGGGCGTTGGAGGGAATCATCACATACTTGGCCGGGTTGCGCTCGTATTTCCGCTGGGGGTGCACGGTGCGCTCGCCCAGCGTTACCACCGATTTGGCGTGCGAAACCCGGGTGGTGGAGCGAATCAGCACCGGGGTATCGTATTCCTCGCTGAGTTCGTAGGCGAGGATGGTGAAATCTTTGGCTTCCTGACTGTCACTGGGTTCCAGCATGGGCACTTTGGCAAAACGGGCGTAGTTGCGGTTGTCTTGCTCGTTTTGCGAAGAGTGCATACCGGGGTCGTCGGCGGTGACGATGACCAGCCCCGCGTTGACGCCGGTGTAAGAGGAGTAAAACAGGGATTCGGAAGCCACGTTCAGGCCAACGTGCTTCATGGTCGCGAGGGCGCGCTTGCCCGCGTAGGCCGCGCCGATGGCTACATCCAGGGCGACCTTTTCATTGGCCGACCATTCAGCATACACATCGTCGAACGTGGCAAAGGCCTGCAAAATCTCGGTACTTGGCGTGCCAGGATAGGCCGCGGCAATTTCCACGCCCGCTTCCCACGCGCCGCGAGCAATGGCTTCGTTACCGCTGAGCAGGGCTTTTTCCATCAAAACCTCCGGGGTAGTCAGTTAGTCGTTTGGTCGGGCAGTCACGTGGTCTGGCTCGTGAGGAAATCAAGCAGCAGGGGGTTGAAGGCTTCAGGGCGCTCTTGGGGCAGCATGTGCGGCGCATCGTGGATCAGGGCCAATTGGGCATTGGGAAGCGCCTCAGCAATGGCTTCCGCATGGCTGGGGGGCGCGTATTCGTCTGCAGTGCCCTGCACCACCAGCGCAGGGGCTTTCACACGCTGCAAAAGCGGGCGGGCATCCCAACCCAGCACGCCAGGGCGATGCCAGCCGTGGTACCACATCTCAAACACCGCTGCCCCGCGGCCCCGGTGGGTGCGGTCCAGCGCCCGGCGGAAGGCTTCCGAGGTTTCATAAGTCCGCCGCAGGGCTTCCATGCCAGGCTGCATGGTGGGGTCCACATACACATGCGCGGCCACGGTGACCAAAGCCCGCACGCGCTCGGGGTGCTGAGCGGCAAAATAAAGCGCGATGGTGCCGCCGTCGCTGTGCCCCACCAGCGCCACCTGGTCCAGCCCCAAGGCGTCGAGCAACGCCCGCAGGTCTTCCACATCAGGCTCAAACCAGGGCGTGTGCAACTGCGCCCGCGGCCCGGCTGCACCGTAGCCCCAACGGTCGTAGGTCAGCACCCGAAAGCCGGCTTTCACGAGCGCGGGCACCTGGGCGCGCCATGCAGCGCTGCTGCCCAGGCCGTGGTGCAAGAGCACTACGGGGAAGCCCTCAGGCGGGCCGTGGAAGGTGTGTGCGAGGCGGTGCATGGTAAAACAAGGTGCAAGGCGCAGGTTGCAAGGGTTACAGCGGAATGTTACCGTGTTTCTTCGGCGGGTTGGAATCGCGCTTGTTTTGCAGCATTTCCAACGCGTTGATGAGCACCGGGCGGGTTTCTCGCGGTTCAATGACGTCGTCCAGGTAACCGCGCGCCGCCGCGATGTAGGGGTTGGCGAATTTCTTGCGATATTCGGCCACCAACTCGGCCTTGCGCGCCACCGGGTCGTCGGCTTCTTCCAATTCGCGGCGGAAGATGATGTTCACCGCACCATCCGGCCCCATCACCGCCAGTTCCGCCGAAGGCCAGGCAATGTTGAAATCGCCGCGCAGGTGCTTGCTGCTCATGACGTCGTACGCGCCGCCATACGCTTTGCGGGTCACCACCGTCAGTTTGGGTACGGTAGCCTCAGCATAAGCAAAGAGCAACTTGGCGCCCGAGCGAATGATACCGCCGTATTCCTGCACCGTGCCGGGCATAAAACCGGGCACGTCTTCGAACGTCAGCAGAGGAATGTTGAAAGCATCGCAAAAACGGATGAAGCGAGCGGCCTTTTCCGACGCGTTGATATCCAGCACACCGGCCAGCACCGCAGGCTGGTTGGCAATGATGCCCACAGTGCGTCCGCCCAGGCGAGCAAACCCCACCACAATGTTCGGGGCGAACTGCTCATGGATTTCATAAAACTCCCCGTTGTCCACCACCAGGTGGATGACATCTTTGATATCGTAAGGTTTACCGGGGTCGTCGGGCACAATCGTATCCAGCGCGTCTTCCATCCGCAGCGGGTCGTCGCCGGTTTCCAACAACGGCGGGTCTTCCATGTTGTTCTGCGGCAGGAAAGAAAGCAGCCGCCGCACCGACATCAGGGTTTCGGCCTCCGAATCGTGCACCACGTGCGCCACACCCGACTTGGTGGCGTGAACATCCGCACCGCCCAAATCCTCGAAAGTCACATCTTCATGGGTCACGGCCTTGACCACTTGCGGGCCGGTGACGAACATGTAAGACGAACCGCGCACCATGAAAATGAAATCGGTGATTGCGGGGGAATACACCGCGCCGCCCGCGGCAGGCCCCATGATCACGCTAATTTGGGGCACCACGCCCGAGGCCAGGGTGTTGCGCAGGAAAATTTCCGCATAGCCACCAAGGGAATCCACGCCCTCTTGAATACGCGCCCCGCCCGAATCGTTCAAGCCAATAATCGGCGCGCCATTTTTCAGCGCCATATCCATAATTTTGATAATTTTGCGGGCGTGGGCTTCGCCCAAACTGCCACCCATTACCGTGAAATCCTGCGAAAAGACATACACCAGGCGGCCTTCGATCGTGCCCCAGCCGGTCACCACCCCATCGCCGAGATAGCGTTTCTCGGCCATGCCAAACTCGGTGGCCCGGTGGGTCACGAACATGTCGATTTCGCGGAAAGAGCCGCGATCGAGCAGCAAATCGAGGCGCTCGCGCGCCGTCAACTTACCTTTCTTGTGCCGCGCCTCAATGCGCTTGGGACCACCACCCAGGCGAGCCTGGGTCTTCATCTTTCGCAGGCGTTCGATTTTGGGGTCGGGATGTTCACTCATCGTCTGCTCCAAAAAGAGAATTCCAAATTGGCGGCGAGGTCAACACCAGCACCGCGACCACGATAACCGCTGTCAAAACGAGCGCAAAACGCTCATTCTGGCGAAACACAGCGTTTTGCGCCAGCACATAGCGGTCGAGCCACCAGAAAGCACTAAACAACGTGACCGTGGCCGCCGTGGCCGCCGCAGCCCACCGGTGGCTGGTCAACAGCATCATCCAGGTCATGAGGCCAGCAACCAGCCACGCTGCGCCGCTCACAGCCAGGTAAAGCCACGGCACCTCCAGCGGCAGGGCTTGCAACCACGCAGCGCCGCGCCACGCCGCGCCGAGACGCAAACCGCCCCAGGCCGTTATGAACAACACCACGACCTGCAAAAAAGTCGCGGCGAGAAACGAAATCGCCCTGGCCCCTGCAACGCGCCTGCTCATGGGATTTCCAGCGTAATTTTGCCCAACTGCTCACCTCGCGCCAGCCGCTCCTGCGCCGCGCGAGCCTCTGCCAGCGGGAAAGTTTTGTCCAGCACCGGCTTCAGTTTGCCCTGGAACACCAACCGCATGACGTCCCGAAAATCTTTCTGGGGCGACATAGTGGAACCAATCACGCTCAGATGCTTGCCGAAAATGTAGCGGTTGTCAATCTGGAACTTCGGGCCGCCGGTATTGCCCACGGTCAGCACCCGCCCGCCCTTGCGCGCGGCCTTGAAACTCAGCGGGAATGTGGTGCCGACATTGTCCACCACCACATCCACGCCGCGCTTGCCGGTCAGGCGATAAACTTCCTTTGCCCAGTTTTCGGTTTGCGAGCGGTCAATCAAGAAATCTGCCCCCAGCGCCTCGGCCAGCGCAAGTTTTTTTGCACTGGAACCCACCACGACCACCCGGCAGCCCGCGAGTTTGGCGATCTGAATGCTGGCGGTGTTCACGCCGCCCGAAGCACCAACGACGAGCACCCACTCGCCCGCTTTCAGGCCACCGCGGGTAATGAGGGAATGCCACGCGGTTTGGAACACCAACGCTGCGGCCGCGGCTTCGTGATAGCCGAAACCGTTGGGCAAGGCTATCAGGTTGGCTTCCGGCACGACCACATATTCGGCATACGTGCCCGCGCGGGTCTCGCCCAGCAACTGCCAGTGCTCGCAGAGGTTATCCTGCCCCGCGAGGCAGAACTCGCACTTGCCGCAGCCAATGTTAGGGTTGATGACCACCCGGTCGCCCACCTGCCACTGCGTGACGCCCGCGCCCACCGCGGCCACCTCACCCGCACCATCGGCGCCCAAAATGTGGGGATAAGTGAGGCGGATACCCGGCCAGCCTTCCCGCACCCACAGATCAAGCCGGTTGAGCGCTGCAGCGCGCAGCCGCACCAACACTTCCCCCGCGCCAGGCTCGGGGGTGGGCACGTCGCCATATTGCAACACGTCAGGCCCACCGTGCTCGTGGAAGAAAACGGCTTTCATGCATCACGCTCCGTATTTATTGCGAATTGCAAATTGCGAATTGCGGAAGCAACTTCCACAATTCGCAATTCCTCATTCCTTCATTCGCAACTACTCACACCCGCAAGCCGGTTTCCAGGCGGGCAATCACCAGGCGTTGAATTTCACTGGTGCCTTCGTAAATTTCCGTAATTTTAGCATCGCGGAAGTAGCGCTCCACCGGCAGTTCTTTGGAATAACCCATCCCGCCGTGGATTTGCACTGCCGCCCACGCGCAATACATCGCCGTCTCTGCCGCGAAGAGTTTCGCCATCGAGGCTTCCAGCGTATAGCGCTCCCCGGTTTTCTTGGCCTTCTCTTTAGCCAATGCAGCGTTGAAAGTCAAGGCGCGTGCGGCCTCAATGCGGCTTTTCATATCGGCAATCTTAAAGCCCGTGCCCTGGAATTCGCCAATAGGGTGCCCGAAGGCTTCGCGTTCCTGCACGTATTGGCGAGCGGCCTCGTAAGCAGCCTCTGCAATGCCCAACGCCTGCGCGGCAATGCCAATGCGGCCGGCATCGAGCACCGCCATCGCGATCTTGAAGCCCTGGCCTTCTTCGCCAATACGGTTTTCCACCGGCACCTTGACGTTCTCGAAGCCAATTTCGCTGGTGGCCGAAGCCCGAATGCCCAGTTTCGGCTCCTTGCGGCCGCGTACCAGGCCAGGGGTATCGCCATCCACGATGAAGGCAGTGATGCCTTTGTGCCCCTTGGAAGGATCGGTCATGGCAAACACCACGAAATAATCGGCCACCGGCCCGCTGGTGATCCAGTTCTTGCGGCCGTTGAGAATGTAATAATCGCCTTCCCGCACGGCACGGGTGCGCATGTTGGCTGCGTCGGAACCGGACGAAGGTTCGGTTAACGCGTAAGCGCCGATGGCTTGACCCGACGCCACCGGCACCACATACTTTTGCTTCTGCTCTTCGGTACCGTAGTGAAGAATACCGTGGCAGAAGAGCGAGTTGTTGACCGACATAATGGTGCCGTGGGCGGCATCCACCTTGCTAATCTCCATCTCTGCCAGCACATAAGCCAGGGTATCCATGCCCGCGCCGCCGTATTCTTCCGGCACTTCGATGCCCATAAAGCCCATCTCGCCCATCTTGCGGATGGTTTCCATTGGGAATTCGCCGCTTTCGTCGAATTCAGCCGCAATGGGGGCAATTTCTTGCTCGGCAAATTCGCGCGCCGCTTGCTGAATCATGCGGTGCTCATCGGTAAGAATGTGTTCAAACGCAAAACGGCCCATGTCAACCTCCGTCAAGGATAGATAACAATTAGTCAAGCGTTGCCATTATAGCACGGGAAGCCGCGCGACACGCTCAGCAAAGGCACCTTCAGGAAGCCAGCATCTCTCCCCGGCCAGCCCTACCGCCAGCGGCGCAAAGCCCCAAAGGCCAGCAACAACCCCAACAAGGCCCCTGCCCCATACAAGCCAGCCCGCGTCAGGGTTTCGGCGGGCAAGCGCGCCGGGTTAGGGGGAAAGGGTGTAGGCGTAGGCCAGCGGGGGGTCGCGGTGGGCAAGGGGGTCGCGGTGGCCGTAGGACGCGGCGTTCCCCCCACGGCAGGGGCAGGGGTGGGGGTTTCCACGGGGGTGTAATTGCGCACGCGCACCGGCACAGTGGCTTCCCATTGTCGGCCATCAGCGGCCTCCACCACCAGCCTGAGCACATAATCGCCATCGGTCAGGGTCGTCGTATCCCATCGGGCAATCAACCCCTCATGGGCAGGGATGTGCCGGGTGGCAATCCAAAACCAGGTGTGGGTGGGATCATCCGCATAGCCAAAATACAAGGTCGCCGTCTTAAAACCTGCCACATCGGTCACCCCCAAAACCCGCGCCTGCCCTTGCAGCGCCTGATGGGGTTTGGGCGCTGTAATTGCCACCGGGCCGGGGGTAGGCGTAGGCGTCAAGGCATGCGCCGGCCACACCCTGCCCAGCCATATCATCCCCAGCCCCAATATCACCACCCAGCGCCACAACTTCACGCAGCACTCTCCGCGCATTGGCTTCCCCAGAAAAAGCAAAAGCGCGCCACAAAGGGCGCGCTTCTGCTCACCAGGGTTCAGTCCGCCAGGTCAGAAACATCCTCCCCGGCCACGCCGCTGCCGACGTAATCCTCCAGCCGCGGCAGCACCACCACCGGCTTAATCGTGCGCGCCACCACTTCGCGCGTGCCACCGATTTTCAGCTGGTGGAACAGACGGTGGAACTGGGCATCCCAATCGGCGTAAACGGCTTCCTTTACCGCCTCGTCCAAAGCCCAAATCTGTTTCTTGAACGGCCCTAACGCCCGCTTGCGGGTCTTGTAATAAAACTGCTCGTCGGTCATATCGGGCTTGCGCTCATTCGCATGACGCTCCCGCAAATAGGCGTAAATTTCCTCTTTCAAATCGGCAGGCATGTGTTTGTAGAGGATATTCATAAAATTGGTGGCGAGGTGAATTTCGCAGGCTTCGGCTTCAGGGAATTTGCTGAACGCGTCTTCCGGCAGCGTCGAAGCGCCGTGCTGCACCGCGCCCGCCAGCCCATAGACTTCCCGCGCCACACGGCTGAGGTGCTTCAAAGTGTTGAAATCGACTTTGACTTTGGCAATCGAGCCATCGGGCAACACCACCCCGCCATGCGACGTGCCGGTTTGGATGCTGATTTTGCTCAAGCCCGTCGCGCCGGGGGCCAGTTCGGCCAGATGGGCTTTGTAGCCATCCATGTACGCCCGCAGTTCCGGCTCGGTGGAATTATGACCGCCCACTTCGCCGATTTCCCCGCCCACCGAGACATCAATGCCTTCCGGCTGAATGCTGCGGATGTAAGCCGTAAGTTCAGCCGAGAGTTTGTAGTTGAGTTCCTGCTGCTCGGGGATGGTGGGGCGAGAAAGGTCCACAAGGGTCGAAGTGTCAACGTCGATGTTGTAGAACCCTGCTTTGATAGCCTCCAGGCTCAGGTCGCGCACCGCTTGAACTTCGGCGTCGGCGTTCTCGGCAAAGCGCTTGGGGGAAATCTGAAAATGGTCGCCCTGGATGAACACCGGCCCGCGAAAACCCTCGGCAATCGCCGCGGCAAGCACTTGCGCGACGTATTCCGTGGGACGCTGGTCGGAATAGCCAATCTCGGAGCGGGCAATCTCAAAGATGAAAGCGCCGGCGTCGATCGCCAACGCGTTCTTGAAGACCGCGCGAGCGGCCCAAAAAGGCAACACCCGCAAATTCATGGCGGGAACGGTAAAGGACGGCGCGACCTCGCCGCGGCCACGTGCCAGGTACAGGTCGTTGATCGAGGAAGGCACAATGCCCAAATCCAGCGCGGCACCACGGATGAGGAACTGCGCCAGCCCTTTTTCGGGCTGCTCCCCCAACGCCGCGGCTTCCACCAACGTGCGCAAATGGGTTTTCAGGCGGGCTTCGTCTTCCACGTGCACCACGCCGTCGCGCACCACGACGGCGTGGTCGATTTTCGTCAGTAAGGCTTCCAGGGCTTTCATCAGGCATCCTCCTTGAATGTGAGTGCTTCAATTATAGCACGCCGTGAAGGCCATGCCTGCGTCTTTGCTTCGCATCGCCTGCCAATTCTGGCTATACGAAACGCATGACCTCTCCTCCCTGCTTTGCTTCAGGCAGTGGTATACTTTCCCCCGCTATGACCGAGCACATCCGCAATTTCTCCATTATCGCCCATATCGACCACGGCAAATCCACCCTGGCCGACCGCCTGCTCCAACTCACCGGCACCATTGCTGACCGTGAGATGACCGAGCAGGTGCTGGACGACATGGACCTGGAACGCGAAAAGGGCGTGACCATCAAGGCCTCCGCGGTGCGGATGCGCTACACCGCCGCCGACGGCCAGACCTACGAACTCAACCTCATCGACACGCCCGGCCATGTGGATTTTGGCTACGAGGTCAGCCGCGCCCTGGCGGCATGTGAAGGCGCGCTGCTGGTTGTGGATGCTTCCCAGGGGGTGGAAGCCCAAACTTTAGCCAACCTCTACCTGGCCCTGGAAAACGACCTGGAAGTCATCCCGGTAGTCAACAAAATCGACCTGCCCTCGGCGCGCCCCGACGAAGTGGCTCAGGAAATCGAAAACCTGCTCGGCACGCCCACCGACGAAGTGCTGCGGGTTTCTGCCAAGGAAGGCACCCACGTCGAACAAGTGCTGGAAGCCATCGTCCGCCAGGTGCCGCCGCCGAAAGGCGACGAAAACGCGCCCCTGCGTGCGCTGATTTTCGATTCCCACTACGATGCTTACAAAGGCGTGGTCATCTACGTCCGCTTGGTGGACGGCCGCCTGAGCGCCACCGATACGCTGCGGTTGATGGCCTCCGGCGCCACGTTCAAGCCTGTGGAAGTCGGCGTCTTTGCACCACACATGACGCCCACCGGCAGCCTGCGCGCCGGCGAAGTCGGCTACATCGCCACCGGCCTGAAAACCGTGCGGGAAGCCCGCGTCGGCGACACCGTCACCCATGCCCAGCGCCCCGCCGTCGAACCGCTGCCCGGCTACCAGCACCCCAAGCCGATGGTCTTCGCGGGCATCTACCCCGTGGAAGGCGAGGACTATCAGGACCTGCGCGACGCGCTGGAAAAACTGCAACTCAACGACGCCGCCTTAGTCTTCGAGCCGGAAACCTCGCAGGCCCTCGGCTTTGGCTTCCGCTGCGGCTTCCTGGGCATGTTCCACATGGAAATCGTGCAAGAGCGGCTCGAGCGGGAATACGGCCTCGACATCGTGGTCACCGCCCCCTCGGTGGAATACGAAGTCGTGCTGCGCGACGGCCGCACGATCGTTATCGACTCGCCAGCCGAATTGCCCGACGAAGCCCAAATCGAGGAAATCCGCGAGCCGTGGATGAAAATCCAGATCTTCACCCCCACCGAGTTCTACGGCCCGGTGATGGAGATGGTGACCAAACGCCGCGGCGTCTTCCTCGGCCAGGAATACCCCACCCCCGACCGGGTAGTGCTGAACTTCGAACTGCCGCTTTCCGAACTCATCGTCGATTTCTTCGACCAGTTGAAATCGCGCACCCGCGGCTACGCCTCGCTGGACTACCAGTTTTTGGAATACCGCGCCGGCGATCTGGTGAAACTGACCATTCTGGTCAACGGCGAGCCGGTAGACGCGTTAGCCACCATCGTTCACCGCGACGAAGCCTACACAAAAGGGCAGCGTCTGGTTTCCAAACTGAAAGAACTCATCCCGCGGCAATTGTTCGCCGTGCCCGTGCAGGCCGTGGCCGGCGGGCGGGTGATTTCCCGCGCCAACATCAAGGCGCTGCGGAAAGACGTGCTCGCCAAGTGCTACGGCGGCGATGTGACCCGCAAACGCAAACTGCTGGAAAAGCAAAAGAAGGGCAAGAAGCGCATGAAAATGGTGGGGCAGGTGGAAATTCCGCAGGAAGCCTTTCTGGCCGTGCTGCGGGTGGGGGAGGACAACCGTTGAAGAAACCCCAACGATTGCCGTGGCGTCGGGCGCTGCCGGGATTCATCGTCAGCGCAGCGGTGCTGGTGGTGGTGTTCGCCATCAGCGACCCGCGAACGCTGTGGCAGGCCCTGCGAAGCGTGCCGCTATGGGTACTGGCGGCGGCCAGCGTACTCCTTGCCCTTTCCCTGGTGCTGCGGGCGATCTCGTGGCAAGTGCTGCTGGGGCACCGGGTCAAATGGGCCGACGCCTTCTGGGCCTTGAGCACAGGCTATCTCATCAACAACATCATCCCTTTCCGCGCGGGGGAAGCCGCACGCGCCTTCCTGGTTGCCCCTAAAGCACGCGTCTCCTTCTGGCATGCGCTTTCCACCGTGATGGTCGAGCGGCTGTTCGATGTCGTGCTGCTGGCAAGCATGCTGGTCGGCTCGCTGCCCTGGGTGCTGGATGTCCCCTGGGCGCGGCAAGCCGCCTGGGGGTTCGGCGGCGCGGCGTTGGGCGTGTTGATCGCGTTGGCCATCATCGCACGCTATCGCGCCCGCCTGGCCCCCGCCCTGACTTCCTGGCAACAGCGCCACGCGCATTTCTCCTGGGGTAAACGGCTGCTCCACTGGGCGCTCTCCTTCCTCGACGGGCTGGAAGCACTGGCGTCCCCCACCTCGCTCACCGCAGTGACCTTCCTGCTGGCAGCCTCTTGGGGCGTGCAAGTCGCCGCTTACGGCCTCACCTTGCGGGCGCTGGTGCCCCAGGCTTCCTACCTGTGGGCTGCTTTTGCCCTGGGCAGCGTGGGCATGGGCGTCGCCGTGCCTTCTGCGCCGGGTGGCCTGGGGGTGGTGGAAGGCGTGATGGTCTTCGTGCTCGGCGTGTTGGGCGTAGGCCCTTCCGTCGCACTTGCCTATGCCCTGGCCATGCACGGGATTTACTACGTCGTGACCGGTGTACTGGGATGGGGCGGGGCAATGGTCTATGGTGTTTCGCTGCGCGGTGCCTTTGGGCAAGCCCAAAACTGGGAAAAACACCATGAGGCCCCAGAATAAGAGGCACTGGACCATCACTGTCATCGCCACGTTGTCGTGGTTGAGCCAACCCACATAGATCGAGAAATCTTATCCCTGCTCTTGGACCCAACGCTTGATCGCTTTCTCTAAAACCCTGGGAAGCAACCTGACCAGCATGAGCGAGTCAATTTTCCCCATCCTTTTATAAGAAACAGGTTTCGAGAGGTCCAGGATGCTCCCTGCAATGCTGCTGCTCTAATATTCGGCCTGCATGGCATTTGTGCAAGACAAACGCGTTTTTCCACACACCGCCCACCCTTGATTTGAAGGAGGAAGCGTGTCCCTGCACTACCTCATCACCGGCGGGGCCGGTTTCATCGGCTCCAACTATGCCGCCCGCCTGCTGGCCCGCGGCGAACAAGTGACCCTTTACGACAACCTCTCACGGGGCGGTGCAACCCGCAACCTCGCCTGGCTGCGCGAGCAGTTCGGCCCCACAGCCTTCCGGCTGGTGGAAGGCGACGTGCGCGACGCTGCGCTGCTCACCGCCACCGTGCGGGAAGCCGACGTCATCGTCCACCTCGCCGCCCAGGTTGCTGTGACCACTTCGGTGGCCCACCCCCGACTGGATTTCGAAATCAACGCCCTGGGCACTTTCAACGTCATGGAAGCCGCCCGCCTCTCGCCGCGCCGCCCCTTCGTGCTTTACGCTTCCACCAACAAAGTGTACGGCGGCATGGAAGACGTGGCCGTGGTAGAGGAAGCCACCCGCTACCGCTACGCCACCCTGCCCCACGGCGTGCCCGAAACCCAGCCGCTCGATTTCCACTCGCCTTACGGCTGCTCCAAAGGTACCGGCGACCAGTATGTGCGCGACTACGCCCGCATCTACGGCATCCCTACGGTGGTTTTCCGCCAGAGTTGCATCTACGGCACCCGCCAGTGGGGCGTGGAAGACCAGGGCTGGGTGGCGTGGTTCGTGATCGCCGCGGTAACCGGCCGCCCCATCACTATTTACGGCGATGGCAAGCAAGTGCGCGATGTGCTTTTCGTGGACGACCTGCTGGATGCCTACGACGCCGCCATTGCCCGGCGTGAAGCCGTAGCCGGCGAAGTCTTCAACATCGGCGGCGGCCCCACCCACACGATCGCCATCTGGCGGGAGTTCGGCCCACTGCTGGAACGCCTGCTGGGCCGCCCTATCCCCGTCACCTACGGCGACTGGCGGCCTGGTGACCAGAAAGTGTATGTTTCCGACATCCGCAAAGCCCAACAACGGCTGGGCTGGCAGCCCCAAATCGGTGTAGAAGAGGGTGTGCGACGCCTGGTGGCGTGGGTCCAGGCACAGCCCACCGTTTTTGCCGCCTGAGGTAGCCTATGAAAATTCTCATCATGCTCACCTACTACCGTCCGCACACCAGCGGGCTGACCATCTACGCCGAGCGGATGGCAAAAGCCTTAGCCGCCCGCGGCCATCGGGTCACCGTGCTCACTTCGCAATACGAGCGCAGCCTGCCCCGCCGCGAAACCGCCGACGGCGTGCAGGTGGTGCGGGTGCCGGTACTCTTTCGCATCAGCAAGGGCGTCATCATGCCCACCGTAGGGCTGGAAGCCACCCGCCACGTGCTTGCCAACGATGTGGTTTCCCTACACCTGCCCCAGTTCGATGCCGCAGGCGTGGCGCTGCGCGGTCGGCTGTTCCGCCGCCCCACGGTCATCACCTACCACTGCGATGTCAAACTGCCGCCCGGCCTGTTCAACCGCGCCGCCAACGTGGCCGTGCACCTCATGGATCACCTCGCCGCGCATTTCACCCACCGCATCGTCACCTACACGCAAGACTATGCAGATCATTCCCCCTACCTGCGGCGCTACCGCCACAAACTGACCACCATCCTGCCCCCCGTCACGCTGCCGCCGACCACGCCAGAGGCCATCGAAGCCTTTGCCCGCCAGCACAACCCCGAAGGCCGCCGCCCGGTCATCGGCATGGCCGCCCGCCTGGCTGCTGAGAAAGGGGTGGAATACCTCGTCGCAGCGATGGAGCGCGTGCTGGCAGTGTACCCCGACGCCTTGGTGCTCTACGCCGGGCCTTACGAAAACGTCTTGGGCGAAGAAGCCTACCGCCGGCGGGTCATGCCCGCCATCCGCAAACTGCAGGAAGGCGGCCACTGGCGCTTCGTGGGGCTGCTCTCGCCGCAGGAAATGGCCGCCTATTACCCCAACCTGGATGTGCTGGTGCTGCCCAGCCTGAACGCGACCGAAAGTTTCGGGCTGGTGCAAATCGAAGCCATGATGAACGGCGTGCCGGTGGTGGCTTCCAACCTGCCGGGGGTGCGCCAGCCAGTGAAAATGACCGGCATGGGCGAAATTGCCGAAGTCGGCAATGCTGCCAGCCTGGCCGAAGGCTTGCTGAAGGTGCTGGGCAACCCCGATGCCTATCGCGGCAACCCTGAAGAAGTGCGGCGCAAGTTTGCGCCGGAAGCCAACGCCGCGGCCTACGAAGCCCTCTTTCAACAACTGCTGGCCGAACTGGGCAGCAGCAAACCCGCTTGACGGCGCGGGGCTCTTATGCTAAAGTAACCTTGCAAGGCGGTAGTTTGGCGTGGCCGTGCCAGGCCCACCAGCGCCTGCCGAGCAATTTTCTTTCTGGAGGTGCTGCGGTGGCAGAGCGCCAAACCGGCACGGTCAAGTGGTTTAACGCCACAAAAGGCTACGGCTTCATTACCCCCGACGAAGGTCGCGACGTGTTCGTGCACTACAGCGGCATTCGGGGCGAAGGCTATCGTTCCCTGGAAGAAGGGCAGCGGGTGGAATTCGAAGTCGTAGATACCCCCAAGGGCCCTCAGGCCCAAGATGTGGTTGTCCTTGGCTGATTGAACCATCTTGACCAACGCGAGCCGAGCCTTCCCGGCCCGGCTCGTCGTGTTTAAGTCACTTTTACGGCATTCACAGCCCCCAACTACGGCGCTTCTTCCTCCGAAGGAGCGTAAAACACCAGTAACGTGCTGCCATATTTCCGCTGGTCGAAGGGTTCCAAATGCTCCAGCGCCACGTCGCGATATTCGGTCGGGTGAATCTGCACAATAACCCAACCGTCTTCGGCCAGCCAGTCGGGGTGAGCGTCAATCAGCCGCAAGGCTTTCTCCCACAAGCCGTGATATTGGGGCGGTGCGATGTAGATATAGTCGAAAGCCCGGTCGGCAGGCTGCTGGAGGAGTGCAAAAGCATCCATAAAACGCACCTCCGCCCGATCGTCATCCAGCCCGCAATGCCGCAGGTTCTTCTTCACTGTTGCCAGAGCCGGACGGCTCCATTCCACAAAGCGGACAAACGCCGCACCCCGGCTCAACGCCTCAATCCCCACGCCCCCTGTGCCGGCAAACAAATCCAACAGGCTGGCCCCCACAATATCAGGCCCCAGAATGTTGAACAAAGCCTCTTTGACGCGGTCGGTAATCGGGCGGGTGCCCGTTCCCGGCACGCTGTAAAGCTTGCGGCCTTTCGCCAGGCCGGAAATCACTCGCGGCATCGTCTTCTCCCAAAGGGAAGTCAGGCTTCCCGCATGGCCTCGGTCAACAAAGCCTCTTCATCGGCGCGTTGCCTGGCATAAGAAGCCATAAAATCGGAACGGCGGAAACGCAACGCCAGCGGGGCCACTTTCCGCAAATCGTCAGGTGTCACTTCGGTGCGCCCATCCGCCGCCGCATGGGCTCGGGCGGCTTCAAAAAGGGCCACTTCAGCCCGCAGCGAGGGAATGCCCAGGCGAGCAACCCACTGCAAGCCCAAGGCAGCCACCTCATCGGCAATTTCCACTTCAGGCAACCGCTGGCGGGCTTCCTGAATTTCAGCCCGCAGCGCCTCGGTCTCTTCGGCATAGCGGGCAAGGAACTGCCGCGGGTGCTCCCGATAGGCGCGCGCCCGCCGGTAGGCCTCCAGCCGCTCAGCGGGGTCGGTCAATCCCTGCACCCACAGCCGCAATCCAAAGCGGTCGAGAATTTGCGGGCGCAGCGCCCCCTCTTCGGGGTTCATCGAAGCAATGAGCACAAAGCGCGCCCGATAAGTAGCCGCCAACGCCCCCCGCCGCACAGTGTAGTGCCCCTGTGCGGCGGCGTCTAAAATGGCATCGGCCACGGCGTCTTCCAGCAGGTTCACCTCGTCCACATACAGCAGATTGCGGTCGGCCAAAGCGAGAATGCCTTTGCGAATGCGGTGAGGGTTCCGGGCATCGAAGCGGCCGAGGACATCATCCAAAGGAGCATGCAGGGGCAATTCCACCAGCCGCACGCGGTCCATCACGGCCAGCGGTTTGCCTTCAGCATATTTACGGGCGCAATCGGGACAAACGGCATCAATGCCGCCCTGCTCAATATCTTCGGGAAGACAGCCATAGAAACACAGGCTGCGGGGCACTTTCGGCAGCAAATCGGCAAGAGCACGCGCTGCGGTCGTCTTCGCCGTGCCGCGCGCGCCAAAGAGCAGCGCCCCACCCACCGCCGGGTTGATGACGGCCAGCAACAGTCCCAGTTTCATCTCCTGCTGGCCCACGATAGCAGCAAAAGGGAAAGCCAGCGGCTCGGCAAACCCGGCGTCTTCTTCGGGCAACGGCTCACGCGGGCGGCCAGCCGCCCGGGCGGCCAGTTCCTTCAGCGAGTGAATGCCACCCGGAAGCCGTACCGGCTCACCGCCGGCGTCGTCGGGCGCAGGATACTGAGAGGCGTCAGAAGTCATGGCGAAAAAGAGGGCTGGGGAAGCCCCCCTTACTCGGCTTCCATCTGAGCGCGCTGCTGTAACCGGAAAGCCTGCCGGGCTTCGGCCTGTTCCATCCGGCGGCGGTCGGCCTCCGTTTCCGGAATCAGTCGCGGCACTGGCGCCGGTTGGCCCTCCTCATCCAGCGCCACATAGACCAAATAGGCCGTGTTGGTGTGCGTTTGCTCGCCGGTGATGGGGTTTTCTGCAACCACCCGCACTTCGGCTTCCATTGAAGTGCGCCCGGCATAAGAAACCTCCGCCGTCAGCGTCACCAGGTTGCCCACGTGAATTGGCTGGCGGAACATCATCTGATCGACGGCCACCGTGACCACCCGACGGTTGGCAAAACGCATACAGGCCAACGCCCCGGCCTCGTCCACCAGTTTCATGATCCAACCCCCATGCACCGAACCGGCGCTGTTGGCATGCTGAGGCTGCATCAACTGAGAAATCGTAATTCGCGAAGCACTCACGGGCTTGGCATCTGGGCGTTTCATCATCCACCTTCCTTGTAGGGGGGCAACAGCTGTGGCTGGGAAGCCAAAACATCCACCGTCCCTGCGGGGAGCTTGGGCGGCGGTGGCGGTAGGGGCACCGTCCAGGTCGTTTTAGGGGCGAAGGCAGGCGGCGTTGGCGGCTCGACCGGCGGGTGCAAATGCGCCGTCGCGACATGGCGCAAAATGCGGGCAAAACGGGGGTCGGGGTCTAAAAAACCGGCATACTTGCCTTCGACCGAATAAACCGCGCCATCAGGCGTTACGAAACCAATCCACTCTCCTTTAGTGTTGAAGAGGTAAGGGTAACCAAGGAAACCGGCCACCGTGCGTACCGAAGTGTAAATCGGAATCCAGCGAACACTTTCCTGCATCGCGCACCTCGCTTAAGCGCCCAAGGCGACGTCGTTGTAAGTCCACATGCGGTTAGCAAAGAAATTCCACACCATCACGGTAAGAATCACCACAGCGAGGGAAAGGTTGTTGCCCCAAAACGTGGGCGTCAAAGGCAGCGGCGGCACGAAATGCGCCATCAAAGCCACCAGCGGCGCGTGAATGAGCGAAAACAACAGGGTGCGAATGCCCAGCCCTACCGCGCTCACCGTGCCAAACTGCACCCACTGATGCACCGCACGCTTGCTGCGCGATTCGGGGAAGGTCCAATGGCGATGCCAGAGGAAATTGTGGGTCATCGCGGTCATGAAAGAAAACACACTACTCAACAGCGGCGGCAGCCCCACCCACTGCGTGAGAAGATTGAACACGGCGAAATCCACCGCCGCGCCCATAGAACCCACGAGGGCAAACTTGAGAAAACGTTGACGCTCTTTGCGATGCTGCAAAATCATGCGGCTTCCAGCCTCTGGCGGAAATCGTCAATGGTGCGTGCCAGCCCCTCTTCCAGCGAAATCTTCGGCTCCCACCCCAGCACATGGCGGGCGCGCGAAATATCGGGGCAGCGGCGCTGGGGGTCGTCGCGGTCGCGGGCTTCCTCGAGGAACACCACGCCGGCAGCATTCCCCAAAATGCGATTGACGGTTTCGGCAAGTTCCAAAATGGTGAATTCCGCAGGGTTGCCAATGTTGACCGGCTCGTGCTCATCCGAAAGCAGCAAGCGGTAAATGCCGTCAATGAGGTCATCCACGTAACAAAAACTGCGGGTCTGGCTGCCGTCGCCATACACGGTCAGCGGCTCACCCCGCAAAGCCTGCTTGATGAAATTGGGAATCACCCGGCCATCATCCAGGCGCATGCGCGGCCCGTAGGTGTTGAAAATGCGCACAATGTGCGTATCTACCCCGTGAAAACGGTGATACGCCATCGTCATCGCCTCGGCATAGCGCTTAGCCTCGTCGTACACCGACCGCTCCCCAATGGGGTTGACCCGGCCCCAATAGCTTTCCGGCTGGGGATGCACTTCAGGGTCGCCATAAACCTCGCTGGTGGAAGCCATCAAAAAGCGCGCGCCGTGGGCTTTGGCCACCCCCAAGGCGTGATGGGTGCCCATGGCACCGACCTTGAGGGTCTGAATGGGCAGGTTAGGATAGCCATAAGGCGATTTGCGGTTGGGGCTGGCGGGCGAAGCAAAGTGCAACACGGCATCCACCTTGCCCGGCACGAAAATGAACTCGGTCACATCATGCCGGATGAACGAAAAGCGTTCATGCCCCGCGAGGTGTGCCAGGTTTTGCGGGTCACCCGTGAGGAAATTATCCATTCCAATCACTTCATGGCCTTCGGCCAGCAAGCGGTCGCAAAGGTGCGAGCCCAAAAAGCCCGCAGCACCAGTCACAAGGATTCGCATGAGAGAAACTCCACACTGTGAGGTTGGGCGCCTGAAGTTCAAGCGCCGGTAGATTGCCATGCCACCACCACGCCGGCCAGTATCTCAGCGCCAGGCAATGACGGTGGTCAGTCCGTCGCCGGTAATTTGTTGGGCCTTGCCGGTCACGCTATCGACCAAGTAGATGTTGCCCTGGGAAAGCACTGCAAGGGCAAAATGGCCGTTGGCCAGCGGTGCAGGCGACCACGTCAACGGCTGCGGCACCAGCCCTAACGCCCCTTCCGGCGGGAACAGCACCCGCCGGTTCGAGCCATCGCGGTCCATCACCACCAGGCGATAGCGGCTAATATCGCTCTTCTGGGGGAAGATGGCCTGCAAGAAGGCTACCTGATAGCCGCCCGGTTGCAGCGGCGAAGGCGTGGGGGCTGCAAACATGCCCACATCCGGCACCAGGTCAATGGCCCGCTGAAGCGGCAACACATACGCCGTAAGGTCGAAGCGCGGCGAGGTTTCCTGCCCTTCGCCCGTGCCGCCGTGGGTGACGGTGAACAGCACCTGCCCATCGGGGCTCCACCCCAGGGGCGGCACCCACGCCCAATCGGCACGGGTCTGATAGGGCACAATCGAGAGCAGTTTTTCCAGCCCAACGTCGGGGTCGAAATCATACAGCCCCACGGCGTCAGGGCGGGCAAAGGCCATCCGCACGCCCACCGGCGCCCAGGCGAAAGTCGTGCCCCACCAGCCATAAATGCCGCCCGCGTTGGCTTCCAGCCGCAGCCGCGGCCCCGAAATCCAACCGGTAGTGCTAAAACTGAGGGTGTAGAGATCGTTGTTGGCCTGCCAGCCAGGGGCTTGCGGGCGCGGCTCGACGGTCGAATAGGCAATCGTATAAGAGGAATAAGGTGCAAAATCGGCGAAATGGGCAATGTTCTTCACGCCCAGGTCGGTCAGTTCAGACGGGTCGGTGCTCAAGTCAGCCACCCACAGGCTGTTGAGCGTATCTTTCGCCTTGCTCTTGCGAGTAAAGAGCAAAAAGCGGCGGTTCGGGGAAAGGGCAAACACCCGCCCATCCAAATCGCCGGTGGTCACCACGGGGCGGCGCTCGCCGGTGTTGCCATCCATCACCCAGGCATTGCCACCCGCCAGATAAGCCAGTTTACCAGGAATGGGCTGCGGCGAGAAGGGCGTTTGCACTCCCACCATCACAATCTCTGGCACCGGCTGCTTGACGACCACCGTCTTGACGGCCTGGTTGGAAACCTGCTGGCCGTCTTCCAACACCTCGCGATAGGTGACTTCCCGCCGCCCGTTCTCACCGGCCTGAATCAGGCGGGTTTCCCCTTCGGGCAGCGCCTCGTTGCGCAGCACTTCCCGCTCGAAGGGGATGATTTCTTCGCGCACCGTGAACTTTTCCTGCACCCGCACCACCCGCACCTGTGCGCCGTCATCGAGCACGGTGTAAGTCGGCGGCTCGGTGCGGTCCAGGTTGCCCAGTTCCACGCCTGCTGCCTCAAGCGCCTGCTGGGCCGTGCTTCCAGCAGGCAGGCGCACTTTGTAGGTATGCCCATCGGCCACCACTGTGACGGCAATCATGCCCTGCGCCCGTCGCGGCGCGGCGCAACCGCCCCAGAACAGGGCCAGGATGAAGAAGAGCAACCCAAAGGCAAAACGTGGCTTCATAGGCAGGGTGGTATAATCGGGCGTTAGCAGTTGAAAAGCCGCCGCCGCTTTCAGCACCAGCCGATGCCGCGGCCTTTCCACAACCCTCAAATTATAGCATGAGCCCAGCCCAAACACCCCTTTCGTTAGAAGCCCGCCTTGAAGCGCTGCTGTTCGCCGCCCCCGAGCCGGTCACGGTGCGGCGGCTGGCGCAGGCTTTGGGCATTTCACTGGCCGAAACTGAGGCCGCGTTGCAACGCCTGGAAAGCGCTTTACAGACGCGCGGCATCCGGCTGCAACGCCATCGCGACCGCTGGCAACTGACCACTGCGCCCGAACTCGGCACCCTGGTGGCCGACTTCCTGGGGCTGGAAGCCACCCACCGCCTCAGCCGCGCCGCTTTAGAGACCTTAGCCATCATCGCCTACCGCCAGCCGGTCACCCGCCCCCAGGTCGATGCCATTCGGGGCGTGAGCAGCGACGGCGTGCTGCGCTCGCTGCTCAACAAAGGGCTCATTGAAGAAGTAGGCCGCAGTGAAGGCCCAGGGCGGCCCATCCTCTACGGCACCACGGCGCTCTTCCTGGAAACCTTTGGCCTTCCTTCGCTGGCGGCCTTGCCGTCATTGGAAGACGAAACCGCACCGCCAGAGCCTACCACGCCAGTGCTGAAAGATTAGCCGCGCCGAAAGTTCCCGACAAACATATCCCTGCGAGGCAACGCGCGGCCAGCGAAACAGCCCCCTGCCCAACACCCCGGCACCCCCTACCGAGGAGCCTTATGCCTGAAGAACGCTTGCAGAAAATTTTAGCCCGCGCCGGCTTGGGTTCGCGGCGGGCGTGCGAAGAATTCATTCGCGCCGGCCGCGTCACCGTCAACGGCCACGTGGCCCAACTGGGCGAAAAAGCCGACCCTGCCCGCGACGACATCCGTTTAGACGGCCAGCGCGTCCAACCTGCTGAAGAAAAGGTTTACATCGCCCTTTATAAGCCCCGTTTTGTGCTTTCCACCACCGAGAGCACCGACGGCCGCAAAACCGTGCGCGACCTGGTGAGCGTGCCGCAACGCATCTTCCCGGTGGGCAGGCTGGATCTGGAAAGCGAAGGGCTGATGCTGTTGACCAACGACGGGGAACTTGCCAACCGCCTCACCCACCCGCGTTACGGCCACGAAAAAGAATATCGGGTGCTGGTAGCGCGCCGCCCCGACGCCCAACAACTGGAAGCCCTGCGCCGCGGCGTGGTGCTGGAAGACGGCACCCGCACCCGCCCCGCGGAAGTGCGGGTAGAACGCTTCCACGGCAAGGGCGCGTGGCTGCGCATCATCCTCAAAGAAGGCAAAAAGCGGCAGATCCGTGAAATGTGCCGCATGGTGGGGTTGCCCATTGTGCGACTGGTACGCATTCGCATCGGCACACTGCGGCTCGGCGGGCTGAAGCCCGGCGAATGGCGCCCGCTCACGGCAGAAGAAGTAGAAGCCCTGCAACGCGGCGCTTTCCCCAAAAGCAAACACCGCGCCAAAAACAAACGCCCACCCCGCCGCTAAAGCCCCGCCTTCACCAGCGCAGGAGTGCGCCAGCCCATTTTCCGAAACGGCCTTCACCTCCCCTCTCGCCTGCCGGTCGTGATTTTCCCACGGGCCTTTGGCAAAGCAAGAGGGAAAGGGAAGGCGCTTCGATGCAAAACCCAACGCCCCAAGCATCGTCTCACACCGTTTCCCGCGAGGCCGCCTATGCCTGAGAAAACCTCCTCCACCGCCGAAAACACCTCCTGGCTTGACCGCCCCCTGCAGGCTCTTTTTTCCATCCGGGTGGAAGTACTGATCTTCGCTCTCATCGTGTTGTTGGCCGCGTTCACCCGCTTTTACCACCTCGGCGACCGGGTGATGAGCCACGACGAAAGCCTGCACACCTATTTCTCATGGCAACTTTATAAAGGCAACGGCTACCAGCACAACCCCATGATGCACGGGCCGCTGCAATTCCACCTGATTGCGCTGTCTTTCTTCCTCTTTGGCGATAGCGACTTCACCGCCCGCCTGCCCCATGCCCTGGCCGCCGTGCTGGCCATCGCGATGGTATGGATGTGGCGGCGCTACCTGGGGCGCAAGGGGGCCTTGATTGCCGCCGGGCTGATGCTGATTTCCCCTTACATGCTCTACTACGGGCGCTACGCTCGCAACGAGGCACTTATCATGCCTCTCGCGCTGCTGACGCTGTGGGCCACCCTGCGCTACCTGGAAACCGGTGCCACGCGCTACCTCACCTGGCTAACCGTAGCCACCGCGCTGCACTTCGTCACCAAAGAAACCGCCTTCATTTATACTGCCCAGTTGCTCCTTTTCCTGGGGCTGTTGCTGTTAGACCGGCTGAGCACCGCCCGCTGGCAACGCCCTGCCCAGCGCACCAACTTCTACATTGCCCTGCTGGTGGCCGCCGGCGCGCTGGCCTTTGCCATCATCGCCGGAGCAGCACTCCAGAGCGGCATCCAACCTGCTCCCAACGCGCCTTCCCCCGGCCTCGGGCACGCCATTTTCGGCAACCCTCTTGGCAAACTCTTCCTGCTCATCGCGGCGGCAGCGCTGGCCGCCTCGGTTGCCTTCCTGTTGCGCGGCTACGGCTGGAAAGCCCTCTTGCAAGAGCGCGCTTTCGTGCTCATGCTTCTTCTGCTCACCCTGGTGCTGCCCCAACTGGCCCCCCTGCCTATGGCCGCTTTCCACTGGGACGCGCTGGACTATTCCCCCACCGGCATTTTCCACTCCGCGCTCTTCGTCATCCCCTTGCTCATCATCGCCATCTTGCTGGGTACCGCCTGGGATGCAAAAACCTGGCTGCTGGAAGCCGGCATCTTCTACGCCATCTTCGCCGTCTTCCAGACCACCGTGTTCACCAACGGGAGCGGCTTTTTCAGCGGGCTGGTCGGCGCGCTGGGCTACTGGCTGCAACAGCAGGGGGTGCACCGCGGTAACCAGCCGTGGTACTACTACCTGCTGATTCAAGTGCCAATTTACGAATACCTGCCGGCCTTGGGAAGCATTGGGGCGGTGATGTGGTGGTTCTACCGGAAAATTCGAGGCGCAGAAACCTCTGCGCCTACGGCTTCCCCGGATTCCCCGGAAACCACCTCGCGCGCGCCCGTCTTCGCCCTGTTGGCCTTCTGGAGCGCTACGTCCCTGCTGGCCTACACCGTTGCCGGTGAAAAGATGCCCTGGCTCACCGTCCACATCACCTTGCCGATGATTCTGCTCACCGGCTGGTTCCTGGGGCGCCTGGCCGACCGGATGGACTGGCACGACTTCACCGCCCGCCACGGCTGGGTGCTCATCGGGCTGGCGGCGATGTTCATTCTGGCAACCGCTCAAGCCACCGGCGCGTGGCTGGGGGTGCAGCGCCCCTTCCAGGGGTCTTCCCTGCTCCAACTGGAAGCCACGGCCAATTTCCTGGTTGGCCTAGTGGTGGCAATCGCCAGCGCGCTTGCCATTGCCTTCCTGAGCGCCCGCTGGCGCACCGCCGACCTGGTACGCCTTTTCACACTTACCTTCTTTGCCTTCCTCGGCGTGCTCACCTTGCACACCGCCGTGCAAGCCACTTATTACAACTACGATCAGGCCAACGAATACCTGGTTTACGCCCACTCAGCCCAGGGCGTGAAAACCGTGATGGCCCAGGTGCGGGAAATTTCCGAGCGCACCACCGACGGTCTGGGCATCGAAGTCGCCTACGACGACGCCATCGCCTGGCCGTTCACCTGGTACTTGCGCAACTATCCCAACCAGAAATTCTACGGCAGCCAGCCCACCCGCGACTTGCGGAACGCCCCCATCGTGCTGGTAGGTGCAGCCAACTACGGCAAGGTGGAACCCATCGTCGGGCAAGCCTTCGACGAATTTGATTACATCCGCATGGTATGGCCAAACCAGGATTACTTCAACCTCACCTGGAAACGCATTGCCCACGCCCTGAGCGACCCCGCCATGCGGGAAGCCCTCTTCCAGATCTGGCTCAACCGCGATTTCACCCTCTACTTCCGCCTGCAACGCGGCGTGGCCGATAACCCCACCGAGGCCGCCAAAGTCAACATGGCCAATATCCTCGCCGACTGGCAACCCTCTGACCGGATGCGGATGTACATTCGCAAGGACATTGTGGCGAAAATCTGGAATTACGGTGCCGCGCCGGTAACGCAGGCCGAAACCGACCCTTACGCCAAAAAGCAAGTCGTACTGGCAGCCGATAAAGTGCTCGGCAGCGCGGGCACCGCCCCCGGCCAGTTCCAGGGGCCGCGCGGCATTGCCGTCGCCCCCGATGGCTCGCTCTACATTGCCGACACCCGCAACCACCGCATCCAGCATCTTTCCCCCGACGGGAAGGTGCTGGCCGTGTGGGGACACTTCGGCGACCTCGCCCAAGGCGAAGAAGCCGCCCCTCCCGGCACCTTCAACGCGCCCTGGGATGTGGCCGTGGGGCCTGATGGCAGCGTATACGTCGCAGACACCTGGAACCACCGCATCCAGAAATTCACCGCCGACGGCAAGTTCCTCACCATGTGGGGCCGCCCCGGCAACGACGGCAACCTGCTTTCCCTCTGGGGACCGCGCGCCATTGCCGTGGATTCCCAGGGGCAGGTGTTCGTGACCGACACCGGCAACAAGCGCATCGTCGTCTATGACGCCAACGGCAAGCCTCTGGCCCAGTTTGGCACGGAAGGCGCGGAGGTCGGCCAATTTAGCGAGCCCGTCGGGCTGGCTTTCAACAGCGCCGACAACCTCTACGTGGCCGATACCTGGAACCAGCGGGTGCAGGTCTTCCGCGTGGGGAAGGATCTCACCTTCACCCCCTTGCGTCAGTGGGATATTTTCGGCTGGTTCGGCCAGTCGCTCAACAACAAACCCTACCTGGCAGTCGACGCCTCCGGCCACGTTTTCGTGGGCGACCCCGAAGCCTACCGCGTGCTGGAATTCGACGCTGACGGCAAACTGGTGCGCTGGTGGGGGCAGTGGGGCACACCGCCGGAAGGCATGGGGTTGGTCGGCGGGGTAGCAGTGGACGGCCACGGCGGGGTGTGGGTTGCCGACGCCGACCACGGCCAGATTTTGCACTTCACCCCCGCCGCGGGGGCGCCCGCCTCGCCGTGAAAGCCGATGACACCTTCCCTTGCACGCGCCGGGGCCTGGGCCTGCTGCTGGCCCTGACCCTCGCCTGGGCCGCCTGGGCGGTGGCAACAGCCCCGGCTGTGCCTTTTCACCCCGACGAAAGCACCTACCTCTACATGAGCGCCGACGGCGCGGCGCTGCTGCACACGCCCCTCAGCCTGGCTTATCATGCGGCTGCAGATGACCTGCGGCAGCATTACCGCCTGGTGAACGCTCCGTTGACACGCTACCTGGTGGCCGCGGGGCTGGCTCTGGGCAGGCAGCCCGCGTTGCGCGCCGATTGGGATTGGTCGGCCGACTGGCAAACCAACGTGACCCGCGGCGCGCTGCCCACCCGCGATCAACTGGCCGCGGCCCGCGGCGTGATGACGCTTTGCACCGCCCTCGCGGGCCTGCTGCTGGCGCTAACCGCCTGCCGTTTCGGGGGAATCTTTGCAGGAGCACTCACGCTGTTGCTCTTTCTGTTCAACCCGTTGGTGCTGCTGCATGGCCGCCGGGCCATGATGGAAGCCCCCATGCTGCTGGGCCTGGCGTGGCTGCTGTGGGAAATCACAGCACCGCGGCCACAAGCGTGGCGCGTCGGGCTGGCGCTGGCCTGGGGCATTTGGGCAAAATATTGGGTCGTGGCACTGGCGCCTGTGGCGCTATGGGCTGTGTGGCGCGCTGCAGCCCCCAACCGCCGCGCTCGCCTGCGCCGCACGGCGTGGGTGGCCGTGCTTCCTCTACTCATCGGCTTTCTGCTTCAACCTGTGCTCTGGAAACAGCCCTGGCGGGTGCTACCCCACATGGCCGCCGAGCGGCTGGAAGTCACCCAAACGCAGCGCGCTGCCTTCAAAGCCGTGCTGCCTGCCTACGCGCCCGATACGCCGGTGCAGCGGCTGGAGGTGATCCTCGGCCAGCTCTACCTCGCCCCCCCGGCTTACCTGGATTTGGGGAAATATCACGCTCCCCTCGCCAGCACCATCGCAGCCTACGACGCGCACCCCTGGGCACACTGGACGCATTCACTTCCCGTCGCGACGCTACGGCTGCTGTTCATGCTGCTTGGGCTGGCGGCCATGCTTGCCTGGGCCCGAAAAGCCGACCCGCGCGGCCACGCCGCCCGGCTGTGCCTGCTGGCCGCGGTCTTCCAGTGGGGGGTGTTGCTGCTCACCCTGCCGCTGGCTTTCCAGCGTTATGCCCTGGTCGTGCTGCCATGGGTGATTTTGTGGGAAACGGTGGGGGTTGTGGAAGCAGGGCGGCAATTGGCGGCCCGCACGCCGGTGATCAGCCGTCGCATGGCTTGAGCGGCTGGCAGTGGGGGCAAAAGTGGGTGCTCCGCTGGCCGACGACGATACGCTCAATGGGAGTGCCGCACGTGGGGCATGGCTCGCCGGTGCGGTGGTAAACTCGAAAAGCGTTTTGGAATTCCCCACCGCGATACATCCAATCGATGCTCGCGCCGTTGGCCGCCAGCCCGGCGCGCAGCACTTCGCGGATGGCTTCCAACAGGCGAGTGGCTTCCTCAACATCGAGGCAATGGGCGCGCGTCTGCGGATGAATGCCCGCGCGATGTAACGCCTCATCGGTGTAGATGTTGCCCAACCCGGCAAGGAAGGTTTGCGTCATCAGCAGCGGCTTGATCTGGCGGCGGTGGCGCTGCAAGCGGGCATGGAAATCGCCAGGCGTCAGGCGCTCATCCAGCGGCTCTGGCCCCAGGTTGCCGGTCACGGCTTCCAGCGCGGGCACCAGCCAGGTGCGCCCAAACTTGCGGGGGTTGTCGAAGGCCAAACGGCGTTCATCGGTGAAACGCAATACCCAACGGGTGTGCTTCGGCAAGGGGCTTCCCGACGGCACAATCACCAGGTCACCGCTCATGCGCAGGTGCACCACCAGGAAGCCCCGCGGGGCAAAATCCAGCCACAGATATTTGCCACGCCGCCCCACGCGTTGCAGCGTGGTACCGCGAAGGCGCTCTCGAAAGGCCTCAAGAGACGGCACCACCACGGTACGGGGCCAGAACACCCCCACCTCGGCCACCATAGCCCCCACGATACCGGCTTCCCCCCGCCCGCCTTCCCGCAGAAAGCGGGCAATGGTCTCGACTTCTGGCAATTCGGGCATGGGCTACTCGTTGAACAGCGCCCCTACACTCATGCCCTCATGGGCACGGCGAATCACTTCGCCCAGCAACGGCGCAATGGAAACGACCGTTAACCGATCTCCCAGTTTCGCCCGCTTTTCCGGCGAAATGGGAATGGTATCGGTGGTGATGATCTCCTTCACCGGCAGAGCCGCCAGACGTTCCACCGCGGGGGGCGAGAACACAGGATGCACAAACACCAAATAGACCTCGCGTGCGCCGTGCGCTTTGACCAGGTTGACGGCCTGCACCATCGAACCGCCGGTATCTACTTCATCGTCCACGATGATGACGTCGCGGTCTTCCACCTCGCCAATGATAGTAAGGGCCTCGGCGCGGGCATCGTTGCCAATACGGCGCTTTTCAATAAAGGCCATAGGGGTATGCAGCCGCTCGGCGTAGTTGCGGCCTTTTTTGGCAAACCCCAGGTCGGCGGTGACCACCACCGGGCGGTGCATGGCAGGCACTTTGCCACTCAGGTAGTCGACCAGCAGGTGGAAAGCCGTGAGCACGTCGCCGGGGATGGAGAAAAAGCCCTGAATTTGCCCGGCGTGCAGGTCAAAGGTGATGTAACGGTCGGCACCGGCGACCTCGATCATGTCGGTAATCAGGCGGGCGGTAATGGGCACGCGCGGCTGGTCTTTCTTGTCGGAGCGGGCGTAGCAGAGGTAAGGCACTACCGCCGTGATGCGCCCGGCCGAATCGAGCCGTGCGGTCTGAATCATGATGAGCAATTCCATCAAATTGCGGTGCACCGGGCTGGCCGTGGTTTGAATGATATACACATCCTGCCCCCGCACGCTGTGGTGCAGTTTGACGAACAGGTTTTCGTTGGGGAATTCGATGATGTCCAGGCCTTCCAGCGGAAGGTGGAGATAGTCGGCAATGTGTTGCGCCAGGCCGGGGAAAGATGTGCCGGTGAAAAGTTTAATGTTCCCGTACATACAACCCTCACAGGTATGTAAAAGCGTTCCAAGATGGCAGGGCTTTTAGCAGCCCGCATGGGGAGCAAGTTAAGAAAAGCCGCCTCTCCCTCAGGGGAGAGGCTACGGGGTCATGTCGCCTGGCCTTCCGGGCCATTGGCATCGGCAGCAAGCAATTGCGCCACCGCGTCGGTTGGTGCGAGGCGCCGGGTGAAAACCGCCTCCAAGATGCGGCGATAAGTTGCCTCGGTCACGTGCGAGCGCCAGCGTTGCATCAAAGCCTCCCGCAGCATGTTCTCCAATTCGGTTTGCAGGCGCACGCGGTCACGCACCTGCCACTCGCCGGTTTCCTCTAAGTGAGCGCGATGCCGCGCAATGGCCTGGGCCAGCGTATCCATGCCGTGGTTATCAATCGCCACGGTTTTGACCACCGGCGGAATCCACAGCGGGGCATCCGTTTTCCGCACCCCGGTGGCCACCGTCATGTGCTGGCCGTGGTGCATAATGGCTTCCTGGGAAGGATGCGCCAGTTTGAGCATTTCGGTCAGCGCCCGCAAGGTCGCCATGGCACCGGGGCGGTCGGCCTTGTTGACCACCAAAATATCCGCAATTTCCAGAATGCCTGCCTTGATGGCCTGAACATCGTCACCCAGGCCAGGGGCTTCGACAACCAACGTGGTGTGAGCCAGGCGGGCAATATCCACTTCGGCCTGACCTGCCCCCACGGTTTCGATGAAGATAATGTCGAAGCCGGCAGCATCCAGCGCCTGCACCACGCCAGCGGTGGTACGTGCCAGCCCGCCCAATGCGCCGCGCGAGGCCATCGAGCGGATGAACACACCCTGGTCACCCGCCAGGTCGCGCATGCGAATGCGGTCGCCCAAGATTGCGCCGCCTGTGAACGGGCTGGAGGGGTCGACCGCCACCACCGCCACACGCTTGGGCTCGCCTTCCGGCGGGTGGCGGTAGTAATAGGCCATGCGGTTGACAAGAGAAGACTTACCGGTTCCCGGCGCGCCGGTGACGCCAATCAGGTGGGCGCGGCCGGTATGAGGAAAAAGGGCACGCAGGGCTTCCTGCCCTTCAGGCGTGTCGTTTTCAATCAGCGTTAGCACTCGAGAAAGGGCATAGCGGCTGCCCGCCAGAACGTCTTCTGCGATGCTCACCACGCCCTCCCTCACGCGCTGGCCGTTTCCGCACCCAGGACGGCCTTCCGAATGTCGCTCACGATGTCGTCGGTGAGGGTGCCGGGGCCATAAACGGCATCCACCCCCATCTCCAGCAAGCGGGGGGCGTCTTCGTCGGGGATGATGCCGCCCACGAACACCTTGACATGCTCCTGGCCGTTCTGCTTCAGCAATTCCAGCACGCGAGGCACCAATGCCATGTGAGCGCCAGAAAGAATGGAAAGGCCGACGACGTCGACGTCTTCCTGCAAAGCCGCCTCGGCAATCATTTCGGGCGTCTGGCGCAGGCCGGTGTAGATGACCTCCATCCCGGCATCACGTAAGGCACGCGCGACCACTTTCGCGCCGCGATCGTGGCCGTCAAGGCCGGGTTTCGCGATGAGGACGCGAATTCTGCGCTCCGTCATGGTTTTGCTCCTTGCGAGGGGATGTCTGTGCACGCTCTTTCATTATACCCCAACGCCCGATTTTGCAGGGCGGGGAAGCGGGCAAATGCTAAAAACCGCGCGAACCTCACTTGACGCCACCCCCCAAGGCAGTTATAGTAAAGGCATCCTTACCAAACGCTTAGTAGCACAAAGGCAAGCGCAATGGGCCCAACTTCACATCCCCCCGTGGGCAAAGCCCGCATTCTGGAAACCGCGGAACGCCTCTTCCTCAAGCACGGCTACCGCGCCGTCTCGATTCGCGACATCGCCAACGCGTGTGGCGTGACCAATGCGGCGCTTTACTACTACTTTCCCAGCAAAGAAGCCCTCTTTTGGGAAGTGCTGCGTCAGCACCTCAATCGTCTGGCGGAAAACCTGCGCGCCGCCCGAGCAGCGGCCCCGCCCGACCCCCAGGCCCAACTCAGCGCCATGACCCAGGTCTACGCCGAATGGGTGCTCAGCCGCCGGGCTTCCATTTTTGCTTTGCGGCGCGACATGCTTGCCATGAAGCGCCAGACCTTGCACCAAAAGCACAAGCCTTTTTACGATCTGGCGCTCACCATCAGCCGCCCGTTTGAAGAAGTGCTGCAGGAAGCCGTTCAAAACGGCGTGCTCCGCCAGCCGCCGCTGGAAGCCCCCCTGAGCGGGATGTTATTGGGGCTGCTGCACGGCATTCTGCACAGCCAGGAAAACGTTGCCAATCCCAAAGCCCTGGCCAAAGCCGCTGCCCAGTGGGCAGTCGAAACCCTCTGGCACGGCATGGCTGCCTCTACTGCACCTTCCTCACCTGGAGAAACCTCATGAAACGACGCATCGTTTTGGCTCTCGGCGGTGGCGGCACCAAAGGCTACGCCCACATCGGCGTGATCAAGGTGCTCGAAGCCGCAGGTTACGAAATCGCCGCGGTCAGCGGCACCAGCGCGGGGACCTTGGTTGGCTCGCTGTATGCCGCGGGCTACACCCCCGACGAGATCACCACGCTGCTGAAATCGGTCGACCCACGGCACATTTTCGACCGTCGCAGCGGCGACCGCCCCTCCATCCTCGGGCTGCAAGGGGTGGAAAACATGCTGCGGGAAGCCTTAGGCGACCGCACTTTTGCCGACCTGCAACGCCCCTTCGGCGCCGTCGCGGTGGACATTCTCAGCGGCGACACCGTCTTTCTGCGCAGCGGTTCAGTGGTCGAAGCCGCGCTGGCTTCCAGCGCCATCCCGGGCCTC
This sequence comes from Chloroflexota bacterium, assembly GCA_011322445.1. Taxonomy (NCBI): domain Bacteria; kingdom Bacillati; phylum Chloroflexota; species Chloroflexota bacterium. Next base: position 126,292 of record DRMV01000043.1, read on the forward strand.
TTTCCGCCCGTGAAATGGGGCGACTGGCTGCTGGTCGACGGCGGCATGGCCGACAACGTGCCGGTGCGGCTGGCGCGGCTGCTGGCCCCCGGCCTGCCCGTCGTCGCCGTGACCCTGGGCATCATGCCGCGGCCGGTCACCTGCTTCGACGACCTGCCCCTCCCCATCCGGCTAAAGCGCTTTCAGCATGTGGTTGCGCGGCTGCGATACACCCAGGCCGTCAACACCTTCATCCGAGCCGCGGAAGTCTCTTTGGGCTACCACATCCTGCTCCGCCTGCAAACCGACCGGCCGGAAGTCATCATCAACCCGCCGGTAGATGATGTGGATGTCCTGGCCTCCCCCGAGGACCCCACCTTCATCATCCAGGCCGGGGAAGAATCGGCCCGCGCCACGCTGCCACATCTGGAAAGCCTGTTCTCGTGGCGGCGGTTCTTCCGCCCGCGCCCGCCCAAGCCGGAGATGTACCATGTCGTCGTGGCCGAATGACGCCGTGCTCTGGGAAACCCTGCCGCTGGAAGGCACCGTCGCCCGCATCCGTCGTCCCCAACAGGGGGAAGCCACCGGCCCCGTGGCTATCCTGCTCCACGGCTGGACGGGCGACGAAAGTTTCATGGCCCCTTTTGCCGAGATTTTACCGCCGGAGGTATTGGTGGTAGCCTTCCGTGCCCCCCGGCCTGCCCAATCGCCGCGGGGCGGGTACAGTTGGGTAGATTACGACCCCGACGACCAGCCGCCCGACTTTTCCCAATACCAGCCTGCCACGGCCCGGCTGGCGGCCTGGCTCGCCGCCCTGGGCGAGCGGTTTCCCCGTGCTCACTGGGAAAGCCAACACTGGATGGGCTTCAGCCAGGGCGCTTCCACGGCAGGCACCTACGCCCTGGAACGCCCGCGCGGGGTGGCTTCCCTCGCCCTGCTGGCCGGTTTCCTGCCCACAGGGGCGGAAAAATGGGCTTCCCGCCGCCCCCTGGAGGGGCTTCCGGCTTTCATCGCCCACGGCCTTCACGACGCTCTGGTGCCCATCCACCACGCGCACCACGCCGCGGACGTTCTCACCCAGGCCGGTGCGCGCGTCGAGTTCTGCACCGACGAGGTGGCGCACAAAGTCGGCGCGCGCTGCAAAAAAGCGCTCGCCGCATTTTATGCCGGTGCTTTGGGCCTAATGGGGGGATGAAGCCGGCCCCGAGGGCAAAACATGGAACTCGCACGGCGCCGTCGGCCCTTCTGCCACACGGGCTACCGGCACGCCCAGCAAGCGTTCCAGCAACATCGTATCGAGACGGCAGAGTTCGGGGTAATCGGCCACGAGCGGTGCGTAAGGGCAGCGGTGGAAAATGACCCTGGGGCCGTGGCGGTGGGCTTCCCAGCGTGGCTCGAAGTGCATCGCGGCCAAACGGTGCATCGCGTGCTGCAGCCGCTCGCGCAGGGAACGGGCCGCGTCAGGTGACTGATGGTCACACAGGGCGTCGCACAACAAAGCCTCGGCCGATTTCCCCTGACGGCGCAGAGCATCCAGCAAGGCCCGGGTGAGCGGCTCTAAGAACGGCTGCTGCGCTGCGGCCGTGAGGCGATATAACTTGGCAGGCCGCCCCCGCCGCGGCAGGCGTTGCGTTTCCGCCTGCGCTACCAGCCCCTTCGCTTCCAACAACCCCAAGTGGTGGCGGATGTTGGCTGCCGTCACCCCCAAAGCCGCCGCCATCTCGCTGGCCGAGGCCAACGTGTGGCTGCTGAGGTAATCGAGAATTTGCTCACGTGTCGTTGGGGCTTTGTCCATAGAATTATTATACTCGTCCCCCAAAATTGCACAAGCGGGTTTTGAAGAGGTGGCTGCCCCAAACCTGGCAGGACACAAGTCTCATCTCTCCCTCAACCGACACCGCCGGCCTCACCCCATGCTGACCATCAGGTTTCCGGCAGGGTGCCCAAAGGGTTCGCCCCCGCCGCACCTCCGATGAGCCTCACTTGCGCCTGGCTCATCGGAGGCAGGGAGGGATCTCGCCACGGGCAAGGCTATTCAGAAAGTCCCGCCCCGGGCTGCACAACCCAATACGCGAGCGCGCCCAGAAAGGGCACAACCACCACGAAGATCGCCCAAAGGGCCTGCGCCGTGGCGGGCAGCCGCCGCTTGCGGAGCGAAAAGAGAGCAGCAATACCCAGCACCAGCCAGCCCAGCACAAAAGTCAGGTTGAGCGCCTGCACCAGCACATAGCCCCAACTGAGGCCCATACTTTCCATCGCCGCCTCCCGACCATTTGACTACCCAACCATTTGGCTACCCGACCATTTGACTACCCGACTATCCGACTATCTTCCATCCATCCACGTCAAAATCAACTCCTTCGCCGCCTTCACCTCATCCACCCGGCCAAAGGGCGTGGCATGGGGGGCGCTGTGCAGCACTTCGGGGTTGGTATGGGCTTCCCCGGCAATCTGCAGCATCGCCTCGGCAAAGGCATCTAAGGTTTCCTTGCTCTCGGTTTCGGTGGGTTCGATCATCAGGGCTTCGTGCACGATGAGGGGGAAGTAGTTGGTCGGCGGGTGGAAGCCGAAATCCATCAGCCGCTTGGCAATATCCAGCGCGTGGACGTCGGGGGCATCTTTCCAGCGGCCTTCGGCCACGAATTCGTGCATGCAAATGCGGTTGTAAGGGATGTGGTAGACATCCTGCAGGCGCACGCGCAGGTAGTTGGCGTTGAGCACGGCGTCTTCGGCCACCTGCCGCAGGCCGCCTGCACCCAGCATCATGATATAGGCAAACGCCTTCACCATCACGCCAAAGTGCCCGTGGAAGGGCTTGACGCGCCCAATGCTCTTGGGCGGCATCCGGAAGCCGTACAGGGGCGGCAAATCGTCGGTGGCCTCCTCTTTGACCACCACCACCGGCCCCGGCAGGAAGTCGGCGAGGTGCGGCGCACACACCACCGGCCCGCTGCCCGGCCCGCCGCCGCCGTGGGGCGTGGCGAAGGTCTTGTGCAGGTTGAGGTGCATTACATCGAAGCCCAGTTCGCCGGGTTTGGCAATGCCCAGCAGGGCGTTCAGGTTTGCCCCATCGCCGTAAACCAGCCCGCCCGCGGCGTGTACGGTTTCGATGACTTCCAGCAAACGCTCCTCGAACAGCCCTAAGGTGTTGGGGTTGGTGAGCATCAGCCCGGCCACGGTGTCGTCGCATTCCGCTTTCAGGGCGGCCAGGTCAATGTTGCCGCGCTCGTCTGAGGGAATTTCCACCACCCGGAAGCCGCTCATGGCCGACGACGCAGGGTTGGTGCCGTGGGCGGAATCGGGCACCAGGATTTTGTTGCGCTGCGTGTCGCCGCGATCCTGATGGTAAGCCCAAATCATGTGCACGCCGGTCAGTTCGCCGTGGGCGCCTGCGGCAGGCTGCAAACTGCACGCCGCGAAGCCGGTGATTTCCTGAAGGGCTTCCTGCAATTCGTACATCAGCCGCAGCGCGCCCTGGGCGGTTTCCTCGGGCTGCAAAGGGTGCAGGTGGGCAAAGCCGGGCAGGCGGCTGACGGCCTCGTTGATTTTCGGGTTGTACTTCATCGTGCAGGAGCCGAGGGGGTAGAAGTTGATGTCCACCGCGTGGTTGAAATGCGAAAGGCGGGTGTAGTGGCGCACCACGTCCACCTCGGAAACCTCCGGCAGCGGCAGGTCTTCCCGCAGCAGGCCTTCAGGCAGGGGCGCGGCGGGCACATCCAGGTCGGGGAAGCGCACGCCTTCCCGCCCCGGCGAGGAAAGTTCAACAATAAGGGGTTCTTTCACCTTGAGGGGCATCAGTGCACCTCCCCTAACGCTTCGGCCAGCAGGTCAATGGCCTCGCGGGTGTTCATTTCGGTGACGGCCACCAGCAGCACATCCCGGAATGCCTCGCCGTAAACCTCGCCCAGCGGGTAGCCGGCGATAATGTCGTGTTCCAGCAGGTGGGCGGCAATCTCGTCGGCGGGGGCGGGGCAGCGGAGGGCAAATTCGTTGAAAAAGGGCGTTTCGGGGAACACAAGCGCGTAGCCGGGCAGCGCCGCCAGTTTGCGGGCGGCGTAGTGGGCGCGGTGGTAGTTGAGTTCCGCCACCTTCCGCAGGCCGCGCTTGCCCAGCAGGCTAAGGTACACCGCCGAGGCTAAGGTCATCAGCCCCTGGTTGGAGCAGATGTTGGAAGTCGCCCGTTCGCGGCGGATGTGCTGCTCGCGGGCGCTGAGGGTAAGCACATAAGCGCGCTGGCCGCGACTGTCCACGGTCTGCCCCACCAGACGGCCGGCCATCTTGCGGACATACTTTTTGCGGGTGGCGAACAGGCCAAGATACGGCCCGCCAAAGGAAAGCGGAATACCGAGGGGCTGACCTTCGCCGGTGACGATGTCGGCACCCATCTCGCCCGGCGGCTTGAGCAGCCCCAACGCCAGGGGGTTGACCGCCACGCCAAAGAGCGCGCCGCGGGCGTGGACTTCTTCGGCCAGGGCGGTGAAATCGTAAACCCGCCCGAAGAAGTCAGGGTATTGCACCATCACTAAGGCGGTCTGGTCGTCTACCGCGTCCAGCAGGGCTTCAGGGGGCGCGGCGGGCGGCAGGTCGTCGCCGGCAAACACGATGGGCGAGCCTTGCGTGTAGGTGCGGGTGGTTTCTCGATAGTGCGGGTGCAGTGAGGGGGAAAGCACCACCTTGGGGCGCTTGCCGCGGAAGACATGGTAAGCCATGATGGCCGCTTCGGCCACCGCGGTTGCGCCGTCGTAGTGCGACGCGTTGGCAACTTCCATGCCGGTGAGGGCACACACCATGCTCTGGTATTCAAAGAGGGCTTGCAGCGTGCCCTGGGAAATTTCCGGCTGGTAGGGCGTGTAGGCGGTATAGAATTCGCCGCGGCTGAGGATGGCGTCCACCGCGGCGGGGATGTAGTGGTTGTAAGCGCCCGCACCGAGGAAGGAAAGTAAATCGCGGGCGGTTTCGTTGTCTTCGGAAAGCGCCTGCAGTTCCTCGGCCACCTCCATTTCGGTCAGCGGCGGGGGCAGCCGCAGCGCCGGGTAGCGGTAGGCTTCCGGCACGTCGCGGAACAGCTCAGCCACGCTTTTCACGCCAACGGCTTCCAGCATGGCCTTGCGGTCGGCTTGCGTAAGCGGGGAAAACATCGCGCCTCCAGGAAATGGCGAATCAGGAATTGCGAATCACGGGGTGCAAGGGGCAAGATGCAAGATGCAAGATGCAAGATGCAAGATGCAAGATGCAAGATGCAGGTTGCAAGATGCAGGGGGCAGGTTGCAACCTGCAATTTGCAACTTGCAATTTATTCTTCGCGTTCCTTGCAATACGCCTCATACGCGGCGGCGTCCATCAAGCCGTCCAGTTCGGCGGGGTCGGCGATTTCCAGTTTGATGAGCCAGGCTTTGCCGTAAGGATCTTCGTTGACCAGTTCGGGGTTGTCGTCCAGTTCGGCGTTGACGGCGACCACCTTGCCGCCCACCGGCGCGTACACATCGGCCGCGGCTTTGACGGATTCAATGGTGGCGATGATGTCGCCCTGGGCCACTTCGTCGCCTTCGGAAACCACAATCTCTACGAAGACGACGTCGGAAAGTTGATCCTGGGCGTAGTCGGTGACGCCGACAGTGCCATCGGCGCGGATCCACTCATCGTTCTTAGTGTATTTCAGGTCAGCGGGGAATTCCATGATGAACCTCCTGGCAGGGTGTAGAAAAGCAAAAGGCGCACCAGCAAGGTGCGCCCTCTGTCCTGGAACCTGAGAGATGCACGCCGACGAGGGCGCTTGCTCCTTCGGTGCCGCGCGAAGCGGGCTCTCCAGAGGGAAGGCCGACGCCGGAGTCCTTTTACCTGAGAGATTCGCCAGAGAAGTCCTCTGGCTTGCCCCTTCGGTGCTCACCTTGCGGTGAGTCTCTCCCCCGGCGTCGTTGAATTGTCTGTCTTCATTCTACGGGGGGGCAAGGGAAAAGTCAAGCCCTTGAAGTTGGTATAATGAATCCCCGTTCTTTGCCCCCTTCACTGGAGGTTCCCATGCCGTTTAGTGTTCCCCCCCGAGCATCTTTGGCTCCCGACGAACTGCGCCGGTATGCGCGCCACATTCTGCTGCCCGAAGTCGGGCGCGAAGGGCAACAGCGGCTCAAAAGCGCTTCTGTGCTCATTGTCGGCGTGGGTGGCCTGGGGTCGCCTGCGGCGCTCTATCTTGCCGCTGCCGGGGTGGGCCACCTGGGCCTGGTAGATGGCGACCGTGTGGATGAAAGCAACCTGCAGCGCCAGGTGCTCTACGCCACCGCTCAGGTCGGCCAGCCCAAAGCCTTGATGGCACGTGAACGCCTGCACGCCCTCAACCCTCACATCCAAATCGACACCTACGCCCATCGCATCACGCCAGCCAACGCGTGGGAGATTGCCTCGGAATACGACCTGATTGTGGACGGCACCGACAATTTCGCCACCCGCTACCTGCTCAACGACACCGCGGTGTTGCAAAAAAAGCCCTTTGTTTACGGCTCGATCAGCCGCTTCGAGGGGCAGGTCAGCGTTTTCTACGCCGAAGAAGGCCCTTGCTATCGCTGCATCTTTCCCCAACCGCCGGCGCGCTATCAAACCTGTGCCGAGTTGGGGGTGTTAGGCGCTTTGCCCGGCGTCATCGGCACGCTGGAAGCCACCGAAGCGCTGAAACTCATCCTGGGCATCGGGAAGCCCCTGGTCGGTCGTCTACTCCTTTACGACGCGCTGGCGATGCAATTCGACATCATTCGCCTGCGCAAGAACCCCACCTGCAAAGTGTGCGGCGAGCACCCGGAAATCACGGCCATTCTGCCGGGTTATGAAGAAGCCGCTTGTGTCAGCCAGGCGGAAGAGCCTACCCTGCCCCCCGATGCCGACCTGCCGCCAGAGGCCCTGGCCGAGCGGCTGGCAAGCGACCAGCCCCCCTTGCTCATCGACGTCCGCAGCCCGGAAGAATTCGCCTTAGCCCATTTGCCGGGGGCACGCAACATCCCCCTGGAAAGGCTGGAAGCCTACCTGGAAGCCCTCCCCAAAGGCGAGGAAATCGTCACGGTCTGCCTGCGAGGGCGGCGCTCGGCCCATGCGGCGGCGCAATTACTCAAAGCCGGGTTCCAGCGCGTCAAGCGGCTGCACGGCGGGCTGGAAGCCTGGCAACAACGCGTCGACCCGAGTTTTCCCATCTAAGCCGAGCAGCGTTTCAGCGTTTCGACGACGATTGCTCCGCAATCTCCGCTCAACGCGCTCATCCAAAAAGCAGGTTCCACGCAGGCACAGCACTCAGCACGAACCATGACGGCGGCGTCTCGCCTTTCAGATTAATCCGAGCGCAAGGAGCATTCATCCGCTTGCCCCTTGCGCTCGGCGCTTTCACTTCCTCTGTTCCCCCGCCAAATTCTCTTGGCTATACGAAATGTCGTCGCTACTACGGCGCAGGCGTCGGGGCAGGCTCTTCACCCCACAGCGGGCTGCTGAGGTATTTATAGCCTGCATCGGGCAAAATCACCACGACCATGCCTTCCTGCAACTCGGCCGCCACCTCGCAAGCAGCCCACACCGCCGCTGCCGCCGAGGGGCCCACGAACAGGCCTTCCTCACGCGCCAGGCGCCGGGCCATCGCATGCGCCTGAGCCGCCCGCACATAGCGCACCGCGTCGGGCAAGCCTGCATCGTAAATCGCCGGGCGACGGCTGGACGTCGCCATATGCTTCAGGCCGGGAATGGGTTCATCTCCGCCAGCGGGCTGGACCCCAATCAAGCGCACGTCGGGCAACACCGAGCGCAAATAGCGCCCAATGCCCGTCAGCGTGCCTCCCGTGCCGGTGCCCGCCACCACATGGGTCACCCGCCCTCCCGTCTGCCGGGCAATCTCCGGGCCGGTGGTATGGTAATGTGCCCGCCAGTTAGCGGGGTTATCGTATTGATTAGCCCAGTAATAGCGGTCGGGGTGCAGTTCCGCCTGTCGGGCTACCCACGCCATGGCGCCATCCACCCCCGCTTCGGGGTCGGTCAGCACTAACTCGGCCCCCAGGCCGCGCAACACGGCAATCCGTTCCGGGCTGGCATTGGCAGGCATAGCCAACGTCACCGGCACGCCCCACGCAGCAGCAAAAGTGGCATAGGCAATGCCCATGTTGCCCGAAGTAGCGTCGAGCAAACGCCGCCCTTGCAAACGGCCTTCGCTCAACGCCTGCTGCAGAATTTCCCGCGCGGGCCGGTCTTTCACCGAGCCCGAAGCGTTGAACCATTCCGCCTTGGCCCAAAGGCTTACCGTGGGCTTATCCGACAACAACCGCCGTAACGGCAACAGCGGCGTATTCCCCACAACCGCCCCGGCGGGCGCGTCCACCCACGAAGTCGGGGCCTGACTTTCCAGCGTTTGCAACACCATTTCATCCTCCTCCAGCAAGATCATGACCGAGAAATACAAAAACCTCGCCCAAACAAAAACGGCACGGTCGTTCCACTTGGAACCCGTGCCGCGAGGGCGAGGCTAATTGCGCTTAAACCACCTTCACCAAAGACGGCTACGGGCCCCGTCTTTGGCAACAACCAGTCTGAAAGCGCACAACAAGCAAGGGTAACATCGCTTCACACACTCCGGTGGTTATGCTCTGCATTGTACCTGATTTTGGGGAAATGTCAAAGGTTTTGCACAAGCCAATCAACCACGGTGCGATACACCTCTTCCTTGCCTGGCTCATTGTGCACCTCGTGGTACATGCCTTCCCACAACCGGAAGGTGCATTTCTCGCCTGCACGCTGGCAAAATTCGCGGCTGGCCTCGGGAGAAGTCAGGTGATCATCAGCGCCGTGCATCAACAACAGCGGCACCTTGAGGTCAGCAGCATGTTCCAGCGCCCAAAGCCCGGCCTCATACGCCTCGAGGAACATCCCCGCCGAAATACGGTCATGCACCAGCGGGTCTTCCACATAGGCCTTCACCACCACCGGGTCGCGGGAAAGGTATTCCAGCTGCAGGCCGCTGGGCTGCAACAGCGTCGGCAGAAGTTTACCCACACTGCGCGCCAGAAACACTTTATAGGCCGGTGGCTCGAAAGCCAACCGCAGCCAGGGGCCACTGGCAACCGCGCCATGCAACTTCTCGACCGGCCGGCGCAGAATGTAGTTCAACACCAAATTCCCGCCCAAACTGTGGCCGTAGAGGAAGCGCGGAGCCTCCCCAAAGCGCCGTTGCGCCTCGTCCACCAAGCGGGTAATGTCATCGAGGGCATCGGCATAAACAAAATGCCCGCGCTTGCCGCCCGAGCGCCCATGCCCGCGCAGGTCAAAGGCCAACACCGCAAAACCGGCAGCATTCAAATGCGCGGCCAAAGGGGCATAGCGCCCGCTATGCTCGCCCAGGCCGTGCACCAGGCACACCACGCCCCGCGGGGGTGTCTCAGGCGTCCACGCCCGCGCAAACAAAGGCACAGCAGGCAACAGGGTAAAGGTCTCTTCCATCACACCCTCCTCAGCGAGCGGGCACATCGTAGCAATACACAGGGTAAACTTCCTCGGTCTCTCGGAAGCCCATACGGGCATAGAGGTTGAGCGCGGCGTCGTTGTTCCCTTGCGTGTTCAGCGTCACCTGCTCCGCACCGTTGCGATGGAAAAAGGTCAACACATCGGTCACCAGCCAGCGCCCAATGCCGCGCCCCTGCGCCTCGGGGTGGACAGCCAGGCGGGCCAGATGCCCTCCCAGGGGACTGGGCGTGCTCACCTGGAAACCCACCACTTCTTTCGTGGTCTCATCCTCAACAACCGTCGCCCACACCGAGCGGCTCAACCCCACTCGGAAGGCTTCTTGCGACATGTGCCAGAAATCCCCAAAGGCAGCCGCATCCACGCGGGTTACGGCCGCGAGGTCGGCTGGAATCATGGGGCGCAAACGGAAGCCCTCAGCCGGCACCACCCTGGCAACCGGCTGGCGCTCCCATACCAGCACTTCCACGTTTTCCAAAAAGTAGAAACCGTTGTCTTCCAACAGGTGGCGGAACCACTCGGCAAACGGCATGGCCGCCACCCAGCGCAAGCCATTGCGTTTATGAATGGCTTCCAAGGCGGCCGGGAAAAGCGTTTCCCAGGCCTGATGCGGCGGCACCGCCGCTGCCGAAGCAAACAAACGCACCCACGCCACGCCTTGGGTTTCCCGCAACACCGCCAGCGCCGCATCCAGTTTCCCCAACGGGGCTTCCCAGACCACAAACCCCGGCGTGCCCGCCTTATCCAGCGGGGCCTCCCAGGCAGGGTGCTGATGAACAAACGGCTCCAGGTGCACCAGTGCTGCCAGCCGCTGGCGGTCGTCCGGGCGGCTTTCCCGCACCTCGCGGGTGACGCGCACACGGTCGTCCGTCATCACTGCTGCTTTCGCCATCATCCTCCCCCCAGCAAGCGGAAAGGCATTTTCAACAAACGCTTGAGCAAGCCCCGTTTCAGCGAACGCGGCTGCTCATCCACGGCTTGTTGCATGGCAATGAGGGCATCCATTGGTTCATTGAGGCGCAGTTGCACAGCCGAAAGGGCCTGCAACACCGCCACCCGGGCTTCGCGATCGCCGGCTTCTTCCAGCAACACGGCCGCCTGCGCGTAGGCCTCGGCGGCTTCCTGCCAGCGTTTTAAACCTTCCAGCGCGCTGCCCAGGTTGCCCCATGCCAAGCCAGCGCGGCGCACATCGCCCGCCTCGGCAAAAATCTCGGGCGTGCCCTCCGCCGCCTCCAAAGCCTCCTGCGGACGCCCCGCCTGCACCCAAGCAACGCTGCTGTTATTGCGCATTTCCGCCGCGTCCAAAGGGCGCCCACTCGCCAGGAAAGCCTCGGCAGCCGCGGCAAACTGTTGCGCCGCCTGCTCGAAAGCCTCTTCGCCATAAGCCTTCCTGGCCTGCTCTGCCAGCATTTCAGGGGAAAGGGTTTCACTCATAAGGTAATCTCCAACAACCCTTCGGCAACCGCCCGCAATTTTTCAACCGACATCTCACTTAGCCGCTGGGCCAGTTCCAGGTAAGGGCGGTTCACCGGCTGGGAAACGAATGCCCGCAGTTCGGCTGGCAATTCCAGAAAATCAGCCACCTGCCGTTGCTCGGACAGCCATTGCCCAATCGGGCCTTCCGTATCCATAAAAACCTGCACCGACACGCCTAAAACCTCCGCAAGGGTCTCCAGTTCCGGCAGAGGCACCGCGCGCTCCCCCATTTCATAAGCCCGCAAGCGCCTGACCGGAATATCGGCCTGCCGGGCTACATCTACCAGCGTGAGGCCAGCGGCTTCGCGATACTGGCGCAAAGTCACCCCCACAATCCGCTGCCGCAACGCCACCAGCCGAGCCAGATCCACAGGCTCTCGCGCGGCCAGGGTTTCCGAAAGCATTTCGCCCCCCCAGAAATGCTCTAACGGCAGCCGCAAATGATAGGCCAGGGCTTCCAATTCGGGCAAAGAGGGTGCTTTGTCACCGCGTTCATAAGCCGCCAACCGCGACGACGAAATACCCAACGCCTCGGCCAATGCTTTCCGGCTATGGCCCGAAGCCAGGCGCGCATCGCGCAACAAGATGCCCAATTTCTTCATGCGCAAAGTACGAACCCTTGCTTGATCCATAAACACTCCTCACGAGGGGGAATAACCTGCCATTTTTCCCTCACGTTCACTCCAACTTCGGGGAAGCGCAAACGTAAAACGGCTGCCCTGCCCCACTTCCGACTCCACTTCCAGCGTGACTTCGTGAGCACCAAGGATCTGCTGCACCAGGGCCAGCCCCAACCCGGTGCCGCCGTAATGCCGCACGCTGGAATCTTCCAATTGCACAAATGGCTCGAAAATCCGCATCAGGTCTTCTTTGGCAATGCCGATGCCGGTATCTTCGACCGAAAAGAAAACCTGACCCTCTTCCGGCCAAACCCGCAACCAAACTCGTCCCCCCGCAGGGGTGAACTTGATGGCATTATCCAGAAGGTGCTGCAGCACCCAGCCAATTTTCTCACCATCGGCAAACACCACCAGCCCAGGCGTGACGTCTTCCTGGAAGTCCAGCGGCTTGGCCTGCAGCCGCGGCCTGATGAGCTCGACCACCCGGCGCACGAGTTCGTCCACCGACACTACGCCGATCGAGACTGACACCGAGCCGCGCGCCAGCAACGAAAAACTGATCAGGTCCTCAATCAGGCGGTGCAGGCGTTCCGCCGACTGCCGCATGACCTGCAATGCCCGCTGCTGGTTTTCGTTGAGTTCCCCCAAAGTGCCGTCGCTCAGCAAATCCAGATAGCCAATAATATGCGTCAAAGGCGTGCGCAGTTCGTGGGAAATGTTGGCAACAAAGTTCGCCTTCAAGCGCTGGAGTTCCGAAAGGCGCGCCAGCGCCTCTTGCAACTGCCGCGTGCGTTCTGCCACCTCTTTTTCCAGGCGTTCATTGGCACGATAGAGCGCCTCTTGCAGTTGCAAAATCGTCTCGGCGATCACCCGGTCCAGGGTGTCGCGATCTACAAAGCCCAAGCGCACCAGCACCTGGCCCAGGCGAAGGGGCGTTTCGCCCTTCGCTACCTGCTCGCGCTGATAAGCCAGTGCCTGCTCCAATTGTTGCGGTGTAATCACGCCCGCCTGCACCAACCGCTCCCCCAGCCGCGGTACAAGGGCATCTGTGCCCAAGCCGCCCGACGTGGTGACCTCTGCCGGGATGTGCACCAGCCTCTCGGCCATCACGGCGGCAATACCCAGGTTCACCCCGCAATGGGGGCAATACCTATCCTCCGCGGAGACAGGTTTATCACACCGCGGGCACCGCAAGGTGGCAGAAGGGTCAGCCGTGGTCTCAGAAGGCATAACGGTTATCGCAACAGGGCTTCGGCTTTATTATAGGCCTCCAGTGCTTCGCGCAGCCGATCGGCACGCATGTAAGCATCACCCAACGCCTGGAGCAAATCGACCTCCACCGGGTAGCGTACCAGCGCTTCTTCCAGGTCGGCAATGACCTCATCGAGGTAATATTTGCGGCGTATCAGGCGCGTGTAATGCTTGACAGCCACCGCGATGTCGCCCGAGGCCAATGCTGTGCGGGCTGCCTCCAGCCAATCTGCGCCACGGCCCCGTTTACGCGGCGACTTGGATTTCGAGGCCGGTTGCGCCTGCTCAGGTGCGGGAGAGGGTGTTTCAGCCTCCGGCGGCTGCGAAGCAGGCTCTAACGCGGCTTCAGGAACCCACTCAGCCGCGCGTGCCTCTGCCGGGGCAGGCTGTTCCGGCCACGGCTGCGGCGTTTCGGTGGCTTCGCCCTCGGTGGCCGTTTCTTCAGCCGCCTCCAACGCCGCCAACCATTCGGCGACATCGTTGGCCGGAGAAGAAGGCTTTTCGTCCGCCTCTGTTTCAGAGGCAGGGGTTTCGGGGGCTGGCGTCTCTTCCCAAGCGGCTTCCGCCAGCCATTTCGGTAAACGATCTTCGTCGGCTTCGCCCTCCGTTTCAGAAGTCCTCTCTTCACTTAGCCCTGCCAGCCATTCCGGCACTTCTTCTTCGGCAGGCGCTTCGACTTCGCTCAGCACAGGGGCTTCGGCTTCGCTCAGCCCGGGCGCTTCGGCTTCAGGAGTTTCTTCCTCAGCAACTGGCGTCTCGGCTTCAGTAGGCGGCACTGCTCCTTCTTCAGCGACCGGCGCAGTGGTTTCTGGGGGCACTTCTTCTGCTGCGGCTTCCGCCAGCCACTCCGGAAGGCTCTCTTCTTCAGCTTCGCCCTCGGTTTCAGCCGATACCTCTTCACTCAGCCCTGCCAGCCATTCCGGCACTGCTTCCTCGACAGGCGCTTCGGCTTCGCTCAGCACAGGCGCTTCGGCTTCCGAAGGCGCTTCCTCCGCACTTTCGGCCATCTCCGCCACCCACTCCGGCGGTTGCTCGCCCCGCGCTTCCGGTGCAGTCAGCAGTTCCTCTTCCGCCGCACCGTGCTTCGCCGCCAGGCTCTCCAGCCACGCCAGGGCATCGTCTTCGCTTTCCGGCGGCGCTTCAGCAGCCGCTTCGGCTGTGCTCAGCGCAGGCGCTTCGGCTTCGCTCAGCCCAAGGGCTTCGTCTGCGCTCGGCCCAGGCGCTTCGGCTGTACTCAGCGCAGGCGCCTCGGCTTCGCCCGCTTCGGGCTCGGCCGTCGGCGGTTCCTCAGCCGCGGCTTCCGTCAGCCATGCCGGCAGTTCTTCTTCGCCTTCACCTTCGGCCTCAGCAGACACTTCTTCACTCAATCCCGCCAGCCATTCCGGCACGGCTTCTTCGGCAGGCGCTTCGGCTGTGCTCAGCGCAGGGGCTTCGGCTTCGAGAGATGGCGCTGCTTCTTCGGCAACCGGTGCTTCGGCTTCGCTCAGCACAGGCGCTTCGACTTCGCTCAGCACAGGGGCTTCGGCTTCCGAAGGCGCTTCCTCCGCGCTTTCGGCCATCTCCGCCACCCACTCCGGCGGTTGCTCGACCCGCGCTTCCGGCGCAGTCAGCAGTTCCTCTTCCGCCGCACCGTGCTTCGCTGCCAGGCTCTCCAGCCACGCCAGGGCATCGTCTTCGCCTTCCGGCAGCGCTTCAGCAGCCGCTTCGGCTGTGCTCAGCACAGGGGCTTCGGCTTCGCCCGCTTCGGTCTCGGTCGTCGGCGGTTCCTCAGCCGCGACTTCCGTCAGCCATGCCGGCAGTTCTTCTTCGCCTTCACTCTCGGCCTCAGCAGACACTTCTTCGCTCAATCCCGCCAGCC
>DRMV01000044.1 GCA_011322445.1 Chloroflexota bacterium
AGAATGCGGCGGCTACGCGGGGACAGCGACCGCCTCAAACGCGGTTTCGTCCTCGGCGGGAATGTCCAACACGGGGAGCATGGACAAGAGTTTGTCCACTTTGACGCCCCAATCGTTGGCAGCATTCAAGACGCGGCAGGTATTTTCCACCAGGTCTTTGTCGCTTCCCGCAAAGGACACCACGCGCAGCGGCATAACCAGGTACACCTTTTCGCCTTTACTGATTTGTAAAGGCGAAGCGGGCGAAACGTAGTTGGTGTCTGCCGAAACCTCGCCCTGGGGAAGGAAGGCAAACCCCTTACGCAGAAAAGCCGCGTTGTATGCAGCCATGAAAGCCGCTTCAGTGGTCGTCTCGCCTACGGGCAAGACAGCGACAATCTGCGGCCTGCCGTCTTCGTCTTCGGCTTCTGCGACAAGGTGAATCGCGCCCTCGTCATCGGTGAGCAAGTAGCCCCTGTCTGCCAGTTTGAGCAAACCAAGGGCGTCTTTGGGCACATCTATCGTCCCAAAGACCTCGCGCTTGCCTTCCAAAATTTGGGCAAAGTCAGGGTACTTGTGATACCCTGTACCCTGCACCATGAAGAACACGGGAGCAACCTTCTTGTCGAGGCGCAGCCAGCCTCTTACCTGGGGGACAAAAGCGCCTTCCGGTTTCTTTACGAAACGAAAGCGCATCTTCCCTTCCGCCTTCTTCACGACCAGCCCAAAGAACGCCTGGGGCAATTCGGGGGCCATGATTTGTACCTCCCCATTGCTCCATTCTGCAACAGGGCTAACCTCCCCTGACAGGATCTTTGCAACGCCCAATTGGTAGCCATCGGACGCGCCAAACATCCCGTTGGGGTGGAAGCCCAGCGTTTGCAAGGCCGGACGTGCGTCATCGGGCGAGCGAAAAGCCGCGACCTCTGCCACATCTTCCGCAGCAACAACGACTTCTTCGAAGTCGCCTTCCGTTTCCTGCGGCATGGGCGGCAGGTTGTAAAATTTCGCGTCTTCTTCGCCCAACACAGGCAAGGGGATGCGGGCATTCCCCTTCACGATAAAGGCTTTTTTGCCTTCCTCGACAACCAGGCTCCCGCCTTTGGGGAATTTGGGCAGTTTGTCAGCGTCGAACACGGCGGGGTTGATTTGGGCATGGGGGACACCCAGGTACAACGTGCCCTCTAACCCCGCTGCCGTGACCAACGCCCAAGGTTCCCCTTTGATGACGATAGGCTCGACCGAAACGGCTCTTTTGGCGTAGGCCGGGCTTGCCTTTTTTGCCCACTTGCGGGCAAAGTCGAGAATTTTGCTGTCCAACATGACTCACCTCCTGCACCCCGCGCCAGCCCGCGGGGTAAAATGGTCTGAGTGACCGGCCCCGTGGCTGGGCGGGGGCAAGCGGCGAGCGGTAGCCGCCTGCCCTCGGCAGGCTATTCGTTTGTCAAGGTGCTGCACGTGTGCTTTTGGGGAAGCGCACGGCGGGTAGCCATGCGCCTGGGACTGTCAGGCAGCGTCCATCGAAATCTCGTTCAAAATGCTTTCAAGTTCCTCGGCTACAAACCCGATACTTTGCGCGACGTCGTTTATCGTCGCGCAAAGTTTCCTGGGGTCTTCGCCTTCAATCTCTACAGCAAGAAAGTATGGCGAAAGACTTTGGCTTGCGTCGGCGAGATATTTCACCAGTCTCGCAATCCTTTCTGCGTCTATGTTGACCATCGCCATAGAGCACCTCTCTTTTTGAAATCAGCCAACCCGCGCCATGCCCGCGGGTCGGCTTTCGGAGTGAAAGCCCGCGGCATGGGCGGGCGGCCTCTCAAAGAGAGGCTTGGGAATGAGGTTTGACAGTCCCCAAAAACACGTGTGTTTACTTGTCAAGGTGCGAATTTTCCTGTCGCACAAGAAGCGTTGTGCGACACTATTCGCTGTTTTTTGCCGCAAAAACCCGGCTTTTTTGGCTGCTAACGCCCGAAAAAAGTGTCGCGAAACGCTCGCGCATGGGAGGCACTCTCACCCATGCGCCCCGCTCCCCAACTACGCACCACACTTCTGCGCCGTAAATTTCGGAGGCGTAATCCATAGCCTTCCGGATCGCAGGGAAATGGATATTGGCGTCTTTGGGTAAATCCAACAGCGTTTCGGCCAGATGGACTTTCGGCTTCACGGTACTTCACCACTGTGCAATCCACAAGGGGGCTTCTTCGTTTCTGCCTTTTTGCAGCAGGTATTCCAAATCCGTAGCAACGCCGGGCAGCCCCATGCGCTGAATGTCGGCGGTCAATACCTCTCGGCGGTTGGCCGTACCAGTCACCAGCGCGATCTTGCCGCCGTTCAGTTCAGCGTTGTACTTCCACTTCGCCGGGCGCTCTTTACGCCCCAGTTCCACTTCCACGAACAAACGCTCATTGGCGCGAGCAATCAGTATATCGGGCGGCGAAGGGCTTTCCACTTCGGGAAGCACGCTCACGCTGTAGCCCTGCAGGCGGGCGTACATCGCGAACAGCAGCACAGCAGCGGTATGCGCCGGAAAACGCTCGCCTTCGTGCAATCTGACAAGCCGCTCCCATTCGCTCTCTACGGGAGGCTGCATGAAAATCTGCTCGGCAATGCGTTTGCCCTCGTCGGTAAGGCGCATCACAACCAGGGAGGTTCGCGGGGTATTGATGACAAGTTTCTTTGCCGTAATGATGCCCTTTTCCTGTAAAGCGTCCAGTTTGCGACGTACACCGCCGCTGCGTTTCTTGATACCGTCGGTGGCTGCTATGTAATAGTCCAATTCTATGCGAGGCGTAATGCCCTGCAGAGCAAGCAAATACAGCGCCATGATTTGCCGCGTGCGCCCGATAACGCTGCTGCTGAAGAGATGCTCTACACGGGCAGGAATGGCAGGCGGCTGCTTTCGTATCTGCCGCAGGGCTGCGATGATTTCATCACGAACAGGCAGCGCCCTGGGCGTTACCGCAGCCGTCTTCTTTCGCTGCGCGGGTGGTTTCTTGCTGGGCTGCTTCCCGCGCGCATTGGCGGCTTTGTCAAACGCGGCCTCCCTGGACTGCCCCTTCGGTTTTGGTTGTACTTTTGGTTCCTGCAATGGCTGGGCGGCGCTATCACGGCGGTTGACCTCCCGCAACTGGGCGGCCAAGTCGGCGGCGTGCCTCCGCGTGTCCTCCAATTGCTGTTTCAGGCGGGCGATTTCACCTTCCAACTGGCGGATTTTCTCGGCGTCGGCCTTACGCCCATTGCCGTTGCCATTGGCTGTTTTGTTGCCCCAGCCGGTCGGCTGGTTCCGCACGGTATGCCATTGCTGGGCGGCAATCAAAGGGGCAAAAAATTCCTCGTACTGCTGGGCGTTCCAGTACCGAAACGCCCGCGGGTCGTCGCGGCGGATTTGTTCGACGCGATCCCCGTCGAGGGCGCGGGCAAGTCCATACAGCAAATCACGCAGGCGACGTAGTTCGCCTTCAGCGTGCGCCCGCAGTTCCCGCTCGGCGTCGAGCAGGTCTTGAAGCGCCTGCTGCCGCACATCACCTAACGGCATCCAGGTACTCCTGGACGGCCTGGGCAGCGTCGTTGTAGGTAATCTGTCCATTCTGATAATCCACCACGGCGTTTGCAGCCTGCTGGAAGGCCTCCCGTTGCCGTTCCAGCGCCGGGGCGCTCATTTGCGCCACTTTTTCCTGCATTTGCTGGACTTGCAACTGGACGCGCACGGGGTCATGCACAGCCAGAAAACTGGAAAGTTCCGCGCCGAAATTCTGCAACTGGCGCAACTCCTGCTGATACTGGCGTTCCGCCCGGGCTACCTGCCACTCCGACCAGGTCATCACACGCCCATCGGCGGGCGTCACTTGATAGCCAATGACGCCAAAGAAAACCAACAGGAGCACGGCTGCAAGTGCCCACCAGTCCAGTTTGAGCGTGGTCAAATCCAGTTCGATTTCCACAGCAAAAACCCTCTTGCTCCCTGGCGGCAGGCGTTGGGGCAAAGTGCCCCTAACGCCTTGGCGTCCACTACCAGCGAAACATACTCACCGTGCGGTAGAGCCAGCGCGCCATCTGAATTTTCAGATAATGCGCCGCCGCCAGACCCATGATGGTCTCGACCAAGACCATCCAAGCGTACGCGCGAAAGGCTCTCATGGCTTACCTCCCCTGTCTAAAAAGCGGACAATGAGAGGCTCGGCCTAAGTGACCGACGGCCCCGCGGGGCTCCCGCCGGTCTCGCCTTCGCGCACCCGCTTACGGGCGTCTTTCAGAACGGGCGTCGGAAATCGCCGTAGCGTGTACCCGGAACACCGGCGCCCCTGGAATGTAAGTCTTCACAACGGCCACCGCGTCACAACGGGCGCGGGTTGGCCCCAAAATGGACACGGCCACACGCGGGGAATAGCCTACCAGCCCTGCATCGCGCACGGTGCCGTTGAATTCGCGGTAAGCCTGGGCTACTGCTGCGCCAGGCATGAGCACCGTCGCGCCGCTGCCCTGGTAAACTGCCGGGTCGGCGGCCTGCACCGCGGCCTGACAGGCAGCATCAGCCGCGGTTTGCAGGCGGGTACGCACGTCGAAAGCCCGCACGACGTCCACAGCCAGAACCAGCAGGGGGACGACAACGATAGCAAGAAAGACTGCTACGAAAGCCATCATCTGGCCGCGTTGCGAGCGGCGCCGGGAGAGCATCACCATCCCTCCTGCCGAAACGTCGCCATCGCCTGCCCGCTAAATTCCGGGCTTCCGCCGCCGAACAACGCCAGTACTGGCCCCATGAGGTTGGGGACGTGCCACCGCACGGTCACGACCACCTGGCTGCCCGGTGGGCCGCCGCCCGCCGCGCTGACCTCGTACTTACCCAAGGGGGCGGTAGCCAAAGCCTGACGCGCGGCGGCAACAGCAGCGCCCACAGCGCCGCCCTGAGTAACAGCACCCACGCGCGCGCCGTAGTTCGCGGCGTTGCCCGCATTGCTGGCGGCCACCGCCGCCATCGTGCCGTTGATGACGAATACAGCCAAAAGCACGACCACGGGCAGCGCAATAGCCGTCTCCACCATCGCCTGCCCGCGCCTGATTTTCCTCATACGCCCCCCTTTAGAAATGGCTTGCAATACCGGTGATGAAACCAGAAATGTTGACGCCCAACACTTTCATGGCAGCCCACACCACGATGACCACGGCGGCTATTGCAATGCCGTATTCAGCCATGCCCTGCCCCCGCTGGGCTTTGTGTTTCAGCATCCACAAAAGCATTCGTTCAGACATGATGACGACCTCCTTACGCTATCGGGGAATAGAAAAAGGCGCGTTCCGACAAGGAACACGCCTTTCGGAACTGATTGTAGCCACACTCGCGCGGTTTGTCAAGTATTTCATTTTGCCAGCAACGCCCACAGGCGGGCAGGTGCGCCCCATTCGACGCCGAGCGCGCGTCCTGCCGCCGCGGCTTCCAGGTCGAACCATTCCAGCCCTTCGCCCTGCCCTGTTTCCTGCACTTTGCCGGGGTTCAGGAAAGGGCTGCGGGCGAAGGCTGCCAGGCGGCCAGCTGTGCCTTTGGCTTTCTGCGCCTTGAACGCCCGTCGCACGATTTCCGGCGGTGTGGCCGTAATCAAGACGCGGCCTTCTGGCCCCGTGACCTCCACCGCGCGCAGGTCGGGATATACCTGTGCGACTTCGGTCAAGGGCATGCCTGCCACGGTTTTGCTCAACCAGGCCAACGCCCCTTCGCGGTCGAAGGCAATTTCTTTGGCCTTGGCTTCCCGGCGGGCGCGCTCTTGCATCACAATCGCGCGCCCCACCAATTCCCGCAGCGAGCGGATTTCACGCGCCTGGCGGTGGTTGTACACCGCCAGCAAGGCGGCAAGGAATGCCACCACGAGGAAAAGCAAAGCAGCCCAAAGGTCAATCATGGTCATCCTCCAACAGATGAGCAAGGGATTTCGTCAGCGCCCGAACCTCACGCGGGCGCGGGTCGAGCGTCAAAGACAGCCCTACCACCAACACAGCGCCAAACAGCCAGAGCACAGCAGGATGCTCTTCCGACGGCGGGAGCGAGGCTGGTACTGCGCCTACCTCTCGTTGCGGCGTAGGCGTTGGGGATATTGGAGGCGCTGCTGTGGCGGTTGGCGGTGCGAATGTCGCGGTCGCAGTTGGCGTCGGTGTAGCCGTGGGGGTGGGTGTAAAAGTGGCCGTGGGGGTAGGCGTCGCCGTCGGTGCAGGCTCCGGCACGATGACGCGACCTTCCACCTGGCTCCTGTGGCCGTAAATGTCCACGGCCTCCACCACCACGCGATACGTCCCCGGATGCGCCCAAGGCCCCGTTTCGCTGTACCAGCGGGTGTTCCAGTGGATAGCCACTCGCTGCACCGCGCCGTAGTCCCACTCTCGAACATAGCCAGGCGGGCCGAGCACTTTGACGGTTACCGCCTTCAAGGGGATGTAGGGGTTGGGTGTAATGCCCGCCTCCGCCGTCTGCCAGAAATACCAGGTCTGCGGCGCAAGGCGGATTTGCGGCGGCGCATTGGCCACCGTGACGTGGACGATGGCCGTGTGCTCCTCGTTGCCCGCCGCGTCCCTCGCCCGGGCCATGAGGGTGTATTCCCCGTCCGGCAACGGACGGGTGTCCCAAAACGCCGTCCATTGCGCGGTGGAAGTTACCAGGGTAGCAGGTCTCCAGGTTGCCCCGTTGTCCGTGGATACCTCTACCGCCGCGGGGCCGCTGGTGGCGTCGTCGCTCTCGCCGTGCAGCGTCACGACGTCCCACACCGTCGCGCCTTCCGCGGGCTCGTGAAATGCGCTGACAGGCGGCGTGGTGTCCAGTTTCACCGTTTGCGACCAAACCGTCGTGTTGCCGGCATGATCAGCGGCTTCGCACTCGACGAAGTGCTCGCCTTCCGCCGTCACGCTCACCGGTGGGCTTTGCCACGTTCCGCCATCCACCCGACATTGCATTGAAGCCACCCCGCTTGTGGCGTCTTCTGCGCTCGCGTCTATCTGTACTGGCGCGGTGACATACCACCCTTCGCTGCCATCAGGCGACGGCGCAGAAGCGGTCAAGGCTGGGGCAGTCGTGTCCACCTCGACCGTTTTGCGCCAGGAAGTGCTGTTTCCGGCATTGTCCGTCGCTTCACACTCGACGACATGCTCTCCGTCGC
>DRMV01000045.1 GCA_011322445.1 Chloroflexota bacterium
GTTCCCGCGGGGCAAAGACAGAAAGTGTGGTGTTGCCATGACTATTTTACCAGAACCTTTGACATCCTCATCCCTTGCCCCGCGCCAAAGCGCCTTAGTGCAGCCAAAACCGGCGGGGCAACTGGCCGCCCGTCTCACCCGCCCCACCGTCTCGGCGGTGCTGAAGAGGTGGGGCCCGTGGAAGTGCTGCATGGCGCTGCTGGGCGTGTGCGAAGACGGCGTTCCCCTGGCCGCCCGCTGGACGCAGCCCAGGAAAGCCTCGCACTACCTCTACCTGGGCGGGGACGAAATGACCTTAGCCACCGTGGTGGAGCCCTTGCTTTACAGCATCGCCTACCAGGGCAAAGTACCGCCCCGCTTCGCCGGTGCGCCCGACGCGTCCCGTTACGCCTATGGTCGCGACCGCATCCGGTACGCTATCGTCTCCCCGCCCTCCACCTGGTGGAGCCGGGGAGTAGCGGAAGCCGAACACTGCGCGGGCATCGTGCCGCCGGAGAGCGAGGAAGGCCGCAAACTGCTCGCTGCCCTACGCATCACCATGCACACCCGCCTGAAAGGCCGCGCCAAGACGCCCCAGGTGCAAACCATCGTGGTGCTGCACGACTTGGGCGCATACTGGCACAAGTGGGACGACGAAGCCAGGGAAGCCTGGCGCGACGTCCTCGCCCGCGGGCACACGGTGGGCATCCACCTGGTGGTCACGCTGCGGTACAGCCACCTGGTGGACTGGGAAGCGCCGTTGCCCGACCGAAAACTGTACGGTGCAGCGGGGAGCCAGCCGCTGCCCAACCTTCCCATCGTGCGCGACCTGGCAGCGATGGGGTTGGGCAATCTGCCTGCCTACATGGGCATGACCCGCAGCGGCGGGCGGTGGATGAAATTCGTTGCACCCTCGATTGGATGACGCGATGGAAGACGCCCCCACACCCACCTCTGTCCCCGAAGCCCAAAGCAACGGGGAAGAAATCCGCAGCCTGGCGCAAGGCGCAGGCCGGGCGGTGCGCGACCTGGCCGTAGGCGCGGTCAAGACCGTGCTGCGGGCCATCCCCTGGCTCATCCGGGCCGTTTCGGCAGGGGTGTGGGGATACGGCATGTTGGAAGCGGCGCTGGCGGTTGCCGAGGTGTACGGGCAAACGTCGATGGTTGCTCGCTATGCGCTGGTGGCCGTGCCCCTGGTGGTGGGACTGGCCGCCCCCACCTTCTGGGTGGTGGAGCGGCAGAAACAAAACATCTGGGGCGCGTTCCTGGTTGCTGGCGCATTCCTGTGGGCAGCAGCCGACCTGCTGCGGCAGAACTGGCGCTTTCACCCCCTGGCCGTGGCATTAGCGCCGATTGCCCTGGCTGTTTTCGCCCATGCTTATCTTATTCTTGGTTGGCGCTTTTCGCTTCGCCAACCGACGCGATAGGAGGTTGTTGCTATGTTGAACGGTATCTACGAGAAGGTCATGGGCATCAAGACCGACCACGGCGGCGTAACGTTTGGCGACGTGGTGGTGATTGCCCTGGACATTTTCCTGCTCATCTTCACGACTTTCCGCTCCTACGACCTGCTCATCCGTTCCGTTCCCACGGGTTGGGAACTGATGGCCTACTTTGGCCTGCTGGGGTTGGACGGCGGTATGGTGGCGTGGAGCCTGGCCTGGATTTTTGGCAGCACGACCAAAGAACAGGACTGGCTGACCTTCGGCATGTGGCTGGTGGACGCTGCGGGCATGTTCCTGACGGGCGTGGCCGATACGTTGCTCTACGCCCCCAACATGCAAAACGCCCAGGCCATGCACGACACCATCATGGTGATTGCGTGGTACGCGCTGCCCATCATCATCGCCGTCAACGCTCTGGCGGGGGTGGTGTACCACTTCGTCAGCGACGGCACCCGCATTCGGCGAGAAGAACGGCGGAAGAAAAAGGCTTTGGAACGGCAACGCCGCCTGAACGAAATCGCCCTGCAAGACGAGCGGGACAAAGCCAACTTTGCCCGCGATGCGGTGATGCAACGGCGTATGCTGGTGAAACTGTACGACGAGGTGGCGCGGCTGGCCGCCGAGCAAGCGTTGGCGGAAGAACAGATCTTGCGGCGTTTGTCGGAAGTCCCCTTGAAAGGCAACCTGGGCGATGCGGTGCTGGAACGTATCGGGGTGCAAGAAAACGGGGAGCAAGCCGCCGACCAAAGCACGCCTGCTCCCCGCACGGTAGAACCGGTTGCCGACGTTGCTGACGCCATGAAAGGCGACCGCAACAACGGCCACCACAGAGATTATACCAGTCTGGATTTGGAGTAATGAACGGTCGCGCACTGTGGCAAAAGGCCGGTCGGCTGACCGGCCCCACCCCGTTGATGGTTGCCCGCCGCGGGCAGGTGCGCCCGCCCACGCGGGAGGAAGCCGCGGCCATGCTGGAAGCGGCGATTGCGGCGCTGGAAGCCGCGGGGGTGGCGGTACGCGTGCTCAATCTGGAAGGCTACGCCGTCGTCATGGTGCGCGGCGGGAGATGGCGCAATGAAGCGGATTTTTTGCTTGCCGACCTTGCTGGTCATGGCGCTGCTTCTGACGGCCTGCAATCTCGCGACGCTGAAGCAGTACGTGCCGTTGCCTACGCCCACGCCGACTGAGGGCGTGCAGCGTCTCGCACCCACGCCCACGCCCTTCCCCACCCCGCGCGCCGAGGGAACCTCGGTCAGCACGGGGAGCAACACCACGGCGAAAGCCGTAGTTTGCACCGGCTACCCCACAGGCGCGCTAAACGTGCGGGCCTGCCCAGGCGTGCAATGCTGGGCGTTCTTCGTGCTGGACGAAGGGCGTGTCGTGACCGTGGACGGCGTGACCGAGAAAGCGGATGACGGTGCGACCTGGATACACCTCATCCGCCCCGTGGACGGGTGGGTGAATGCGAAGTACCTGTGTGAGGTGAAGCCGTGATTTTCCTTTCCCTCGGCGCTGGCCTGCAATCTACCACCATTGCCGAAATGGTGGTGGAAGGCGACCTTCCCCGCCCCACCGCGGCGATTTTTGCCGACACGGGCAACGAACCGCCGTGGGTGTATGAGCACTTGGGCTATTTGGAAGGCCGCCTTGCCAGCGTGGGCGTTCCCCTTTGGCGGGTACGGCGGAAGGGCAGCCACGGGCTGGTGGAAGACATCTTCACCCCTGGCCTTCGGTCGTACCCCCTGCCCCCGTTCCACATTGAAGGGGAGCGAGGAAAAGGCATGTTGCATCGCCAATGTACGAAAGAGTACAAAGTTATCCCCTTGCGCCAGGCCATTCAGCGTTACTTGCTGGAAAACGACCAGGCGCGAGTCAATCGCGCCGGCGCGGTACGGGTAAAACCCGGCGTGCAAGCGACCCTCTGGGTGGGAATTTCCACCGATGAGCGGAAACGGGCGCGCCCGTCCGGGGTGTCGTGGCTGCGCCATACGTACCCCCTGCTGGAAAAGGGCATGAGCCGCGCCGACTGCGTGGCATGGCTGCGGAAGCGCGGGCTGCCCATCCCGCGCAAATCCTCTTGCCTGATATGCCCGTACCACTCGCGGGATTTTTGGGTTGACCTGCGGCGTGACTATCCCGACTTGTGGGCGCAGGTTGTGGCGATTGATGAGCGCCTGCGACAACCGTTAGGGCTGGCGTGGCAGCAGGCCCTGGGTGGCGCACCTTATATTCATCGCTCTTGCTCCCCCCTCACGGAGGCCGTGGGACTGCAATGGAAACTTTTCGAGGAAGCATGAAAGACCTGCTGCTATCTGTTTTCCCCGGCATAGACGTCCTCGGCCTGGGCTTCGAAGCCGAAGGCTACACGGTGCTGCGCGGCCCCGACCCCATGTGCGGCCGCCTGCACGACATTCGCCGCTTCCACCCGCCCGCAGGCGTTTTCGAGGGCGTCATCGGCGGCCCACCGTGCCAGGCGCACAGCAAACTGGCCGCCGTGGTGCGGGCGCGGTACGGGGAAGACAGGGTAGCGGAAGACCTCATCCCCGAATTTGCCCGCGTGGTGGCGGAAGCACAACCGCGCTGGTTTCTCATGGAGAACGTCCCCCACGCCCCTGCTCCCCAGGTGGAAGGCTATGCCGTTCACACCTTTTTGCTCAACAACCGATGGCTGGGGGGTGTGCAAAACCGCCTGCGCCGCTTCTGGTTTGGCGTGCGCGGTGCGGCTGTCCCCGTGGACTTGCGCCGCTGGCTGGAATACGCCGTACTGGAACCCGCCGAGTGGCGGCCCGCGGTGCTGGCCTCCGGGAGTTACAAACAGCGCCGCCGCGGGCGGGTGCGGTTGAGCGCCAAGGCCGGCCCCTCGAAAGCCACCGTGCGGGAGGGATTACGCCTTCAAGGGCTGCCCGAAGACTTTTTTGAAGACACGCCCTTCACCGTGGCAGGCCAGCAGCGGCTTGTGGGTAATGCCGTGCCGCTGCCAATGGCGCGGGCGCTTGCCCGCGCAATCCGCAAATGGGAGGCAGAAGTCATGAACGAATTTGACGAACTCCAAGACCAACGTTGCGCTTTATGCGGGGCAACCTTCGACCCCGCGGAGATGATTGAGGTAGAGGACGGCGTTTTCGTGTGCGAAAGTTGCGCCGTCCGGGAATACGACTACGACCCCAACAAGACCGTGCCCGAAGTGTTCCTGGAGGCGTAGTGATGACGACCCCCAGCGAGGAATACTTTTCCCTCGTCCTCGACCGCATCAAACCCGCGGAAGACCTCGAAACAGTCGTCGAGCACTACACGGAAAAGCACGGGCGCCCGCCGCGGAAGGTGCTGCTGCACCCCCACGCGAAAGGCCGCAACGTGGAAGCGGTCGTTCAAGCCGCGGAAGCCCTGGGGTTGCCCGTAGAGCGGGACAAATCCCTGCTGGTATGGGAGGTGTGGGTTGGCGGGTAAGACGCCCCTTTCCCTGACGATAGCCGCGGCAAAGCGGGTGCATCGCCGTCTTGGCCCGGGCCACGGCGTGGCCGAGTACAACCGCGCCCTGCGCGCCGAATTGCAGCGCGCGGGCTTGCGGGTGCTCTTCCGCCCCGCGGTGCGGGCACACGGGAAGTACGGCCACAGCACCTACCTGGGGGGGCCTGACCTGCTGGTGCGGAACGGCCGGCGCGAGGCGCTGCTGGTGAGCGTGAGTGCCGCGGAACACGTGCCCCTCGACCGCCGCGAGCGGATGGGGCTGTACCTGGCCGCATGGCGCGGCCCTGCCCGTGGTCTGGTGCTGGCCTTTGGTGCGCCGCTGCCCCTGTGGTCTGTGGTGCGGAAGGAGGAAGCATGACGAAGCGTCCCGACCTCCCCTACACCATCGTTGGCGCGGCGATGGAAGTGCATCGCCAGTTAGGCCCCTGGCACGCCGAAAAGGTGTATCGGCGGGCGTTGCAAGCCGCGCTGGAACGCAAAGAGCTGGGCGTGCATCCTGAAATGCCGCTTCGTTTGCAGGATGAAGACGGGGTGGTGCTGGCGATTTACCGCCCCGACCTGGTGGTGCGGCGAGGCAGGGAAACGGTGGTGGTGGAACTGAAAGCCGAACCCGCCCTGACGGACGCCCATGTGCGGCAACTGAAAGCATATTTGAGCGCCTGGCGCGGGCGAGCGGAAGGTCTGCTGGTGAACTTCGGCGAAGCCCGCCTGACATGGAAAAAAGTGAGGAAGGAGAGGCCATGACCCGCATCATTACCATCACCAACCAGAAAGGGGGCGTGGGCAAGACCACCACGGCGGTACACCTAGCGCATGGGCTGGCTTTGAAAGGGAAGAAGGTACTGTTGGTGGATTTGGATGCCCAGGCGCAAGCGGGGATAGCCCTGCACATTCCCCCTGCAGATGGCGCGTTCTACCTGCTGACGATGGAAGTCAAACGCAGTGCGACGGCCTTCATCCGTGAGCAGACGGCGGAAGTGCGCCCCAACTGGCAATTGCTTCCCGCCTCTCCGCGATTGTCGGGCGTAGAACACGCCTTGCCCTCCCCCAGTGTGTCGTGGCTGGCGGAAAGTCTGGGGCGCTTCGAGAACGCATACGACTATATCATTCTGGACACCGCGCCCACCATTGGGCGATTGCAGGTATTGGCGATTTGGGCGGCGGATTGGGTGATCATCCCCGCTGCGCCCGAACCGTTGAGCGCGAACAGCATTCAGAAAGTGCTTCGCACCATGCGGAGCCTGAAAGACGAACAGGCATGGCAAGGCGGCCTGTTCGGGGTACTCCCCACGATGTACCGAGAGCGAGTACGAGAACACGCCACGACGTTGGCCGAATACCAACGTCGTTTTGGGAAGGCGCTGGTGCTCTCCCCCATTCATCTGGCGGCGCGGCTGGCTGAATGCCCTGCTTTTGGACAAACGGTGTTCGAGCACGCCCCCACTGACCGCGCCGCTGAAGAATATCGCCGTCTGGTAGATACCGTGCTGAAAGCGAGGTGACGCATGGCGAAAAAGCAGCGCATGAACCTGGCCGACCTGGAACCCTCCCCCACCACCCCCGACCCTGTGGTGCAGTCCATTGCTGCGCCGGAAGCAAAACGCCGGGGCAGCAAAAAAAGGCGGGCGCGTGATTGGGATAAAGCGCATCCCCCGCGCACCTACAAAATCCCCGCTGACTTCCACGCCCGCGCGCTTGCTGTACGGGAAACTATCAAAGGGATAGCGGAATATTACAACGCTACTGCTGACGACGTGGCAACCGCATTGATGACCGCGGCACTGGCCGCTGTGCAGGAAGGCGAAATCCAATTGAATTTTCGCCCCAATCCGCGCAGCCGCAAAATGACGGTTGAAGTGGTGCGCGAAGGTGGTTGGCCGCAACAAGAATTGCCCGAACCCAAACCGCGCAAAAAGACGAAACGGTTTGTGCTCAATTACCGGTGGTCTAAAGAGACCCATCAGCGTATTGCCGCCGTTGCCCAAGATGCCCCCATTGGCGCTGTCGCGGTGCTACTTTTGGAAGCAGCGTTAGAGCACGTGAAGGCTGGAAAATGGGGCTTTCGCCCCCGCCCTGTGACCTCACAACAGACCGTGACGGTAGCAAATTCGAGGAAAACCAGATGGTGAAAAAGGCGAGGTATGCGGTTCGGCGTACCTCACGCATACCACACGCACACCCGCCCTTTACCTTCCGCATACCCGCCGCATACCCCGACCCTCAAAAACGGGGTTTTTAGCCCCCTGAAAAATCGTCTTTGATGTCCAAGTAGGCCAGAAAGAAAGGCGGCTTAGAAGCCGTCTACGAGCGAGATACGGTCAAACCGAAAGGAGCGAAAAGATGTCCGAAAATTCCAGTTTCCTGACGCTGATGCTTGATGTCGTCACCTTCCGACCAGGCTTTGCCCGCATTCCTGTGGGGGATGACGGCGAACCACTGGGTGCGCTTGGTGCGCTCATGCTGACCAAAGCGGTCAAGTGGCAGGTTGAAGCAGGGGAGGGCGTGTGGTTCCAGAAAAGCCTTGAAGCATGGCGGTGGGAAACCGCGATGGACGAAGCCGAGATGAACGAGGCCCGCGCCCGACTTCGCGAAACGCCGTTCTGGGAAGAGCGGGCAGTCAGCAAACCCGAACCCCGGCTGTACGTGTTCGTGAACCTGCAAGTCCTGGCCGACGTGTTAGACGACCTGATTAGCGGGAGGTGAGGCATGACGAGAGAGTTTGGTCCCACCTTCAACGGCATCACCCTGCCAGAAGCCGTTTTCCTGCCGCCGGAAGTGCTGCAAGCCATGCCTTACATGACCGGCGCTGAACTCAAGGTCACCGTGGCTGCCTTGAGCCGCACGGCCACCATAGGCGGGGGAGAGCCTATCACGTTAGACGATTTTGAAACCCTCACCGGCTTAAGCCGTCCTGCTGTGCTGTCTGGTCTAAAGCGTGCTTTGACCCGCGGCATCCTCACCCGCTATCCCATCCAGCGTTCACCGGGGCATCACACCTACGTCTACGACCTTGCCGTTGCTCCTCCCAATGCCGACCAACAGTTAAAAAAGTTAACTGACCAACAGTTAAAAAAGTTTACTGTTGCCCCCCCAGTTAAGTTAAGAGTTAAGAGAGTTGTTGTTGTTAACTCTCAAGAAGAAGAAGAACAACAACAACTCTTAACTCCTGAGGAAAAAATTTTTTTGTCACCACAAAAATTTTTTCAGGAAACCGTGCTGACCCTTCGCCAGTTGGGGGTGTATCCGCGCATTGCTGCGGAAATGGCCGCCAGCGTGCCAGCCGACCGTTTGCAGGCCGCCATTCGCCTTTACCGTCTGGCGCTTCAGCATGGCGTTGCTGATGGCCCGGGCTGGTTGGTTACGTTGCTACGCGATGCACACCGAGACCCCGAAACCGAATTGGCCGACCTGCAAACCCAGATTGAGAATGCTGAGACGCCTTTCTCGCCCGAAAGCGCGCTGCCAGAAGACATCCGGGAGCAAGTAGAGGCGCTGAACTGGACGGGGGCGCTGGACGAGGTGGCCGCTGCTTGGGAGGAAGACGCCGAGCGCGTCTGCAA
Organism: Chloroflexota bacterium; assembly: GCA_011322445.1. Lineage (NCBI taxonomy): Bacteria > Bacillati > Chloroflexota > Chloroflexota bacterium. The sequence continues at coordinate 8,453 of DRMV01000045.1, forward strand.
CCTGCTGGCCTTTGCTCAGCGGCACCACTTGAAGGCCGGTTGGTTGCGGACGGCTTTGCGAGAGGGCTTTTGGCCACCGGAGGATGAACTGCTCCCCGAAACCCGCGCCCGCCGCCAGCAGGAAGCCCACCGCCGGAGTTGGGAAGCCTGCCTGGCAGCGGCAGGGGATGACGACGGGGAACCCGCGCCCCTGCCGCCCCACCTGACCGACGCTTGGCAGGCGTTGCAGTCCCAGGCGCAGGCGCTTCCCGAAGGGCGGGTGTGGTTTTCTGGCCTGACGCCCTGGCGTCTGGAAGACGGCACTCTCTGGCTGCGTGCCACCAATCCCGCCGTAGCAGCGTGGTTCCAGCAGCACGCCCGGCCTTTAGCCGAGATGCTCAACGCGCATTTGCCACAACCTATTCGGTTGGTGCTTGACACACCTTCATTGCCAGAGCCTTTACCCGTGGTGCAGGAGGACGGCAATGCCTGACTTCCACGGTTTTCGTGATTACCTGCTTGCCCGCGACCTGTCCCCCTCGACCGTGGCGGGCTACCTGGCCGACCTACGCCAGTTTTCCCGCTGGTTCGAGCAGACCAACGGCGAGGCGCTGACGCCTGCGGCGGTGACGCCCACGGATGTGCGGGAATACCGCGGCTGGCTGCAA
>DRMV01000046.1 GCA_011322445.1 Chloroflexota bacterium
GTTCAGCCCGGGCGTAGGGGGTAAATTCCACAGCCCGGGCTAATTCTTCGGGGCGTTCCCGCAACACCCGAAAGAAGTTGACCACTTCCCCGTCCAGGTCGTTGTAAACCTCGATGGGGGCGGGAGGCTTCCGCAACAGCACCCCTGCGCTCCCGCCGAACACTTCCACGTAGGTCGTGTGGGGCGGGAAGTGCTGAATGATCCACGGCGCAATCTTCCACTTCGCGCCGTGGTAGCGCAGGATGGGGGCAGGGGGTGCAAGGGTGGTCATGGTTGCTCTACGCAAAAAGCCCCGCACGGCATTACGCCGCAGGGGGCTGGTTGGTTCCCTCAGATGCGGACGCTTCTTCTTGGTCTTCGGACTCAATGAGACCAAGCAATTCCAAAGCCTTTATCTTCACGCTGTAGCCAATGGGAAACTCCGCAAGGTAGCCCTTGCGCGCCAGGTTGTGCATGGCGCACAGTTTCTCGCTACCCCAGGCGTCCAGCAATTTCTCCGGTACAAAAAAGAGCATGGTGATGGCGCTTCCCCTATCCATCCGTACAATAGCCATGACGAACTCTTCCAGAACTTGGCGCTCAAAGGGAGTAAGTTCTTCTGACATAAAAGTCTCTTCCAACAAAGCAAACTCGGGGCGGGGGCGTCAGGGCGAGGAGGGCGCCCTGACGCCCCCTTTCAGGAGGTGAGCCTGGTTTGGCAAGGTGGGCTGGGGGGCAGCGGGAGGGACGCCGCCCCCCAAGACAGGAAGTGGAACCCCGCCCCGCCGTGGCCCGGAGTGAGGGGGCGCCCCGGTAGGCGAGCGGGGCAGGGAAGCGCCGCCTTGCCGTTGCCAGAGTGAGGGGGGCACCCTGGATACCCCGTACAAGGCAGCAAAGTGAGCCAGCGTTTTGGTAAGGTGGGGCTTCCAGGCGCAGCCCACGAGATTTCACAGTGTAGTGGTTTACCTCTCCAGGTGCGAGGTGGTGGGATTGTAGCAAACTTGTTGAACTCTGTCAAGAGTATTTACCATCTTTTCCAATAAAAAGGCGGCGTAAAAGCCGCCTCTCAAAAACTCAAATCTCAAGCCGGAGTTTAATGCTGTCGTCTGTAGGCCGATAGGGAAGGGTGCTTAATTAGATTTGGTTGTCCATATTCATCAACTAATGGGCTGCCTGATTTAATACCGAAATCTTTTCGCGTCTTGTGTAGGGCAGCCAAGTAAGCCACTCCCGCTTCTTCCAACAAAAGACGATAGCCGCGCTCCATAACCTTTATGACATGGGTATAACGTCGTACCCAAGCCAAAATAGTGTGCCGTTGCACCCCATACTTCCTTGCCGCTTCACTCACGGTAATAGCCTGCCCCTCCAAATGCGCGAAGTCCTCCCGCCTGATTTGGCGCAGGCGGGCGTTGATGTCGTCCCCGTGGTCGTCTTGGGGGGTGGGGGCAATCTCGACCACTTGACCGTCCTGAGTTACGGCAATGCGGAGGGTTTGGTCAAACATACCTGATAGGATTTTACCCGCTTCCGCACGCTTTAGCAACTCAGCCGCCGAGAGGCCGGTTTGCGCCGCCGCTTCTTCCGGCGTGAGGAAGCGGAACGGCGACACCTGGGTGAGGGGGAGGGCTACCATAGGGTTACTCCTGATGGGGCACCTGATACACAAACGCCCACGGACTTCGCCGCGGGCGCTTTGCTGGCAGTGCGGGGCGAAGCCCGCTTTTTTATTTGAGGCTCCTCGGGCAGGACTCGAACCTGCAACCTAGCGGTTAACAGCCGCCCGCTCTGCCGATTGAGCTACCGAGGAACGCAGGGCAGATTATATGCAAAAGCCGCTTGCATGTCAACGATTTGGCAGGCGGTTTTTGGGAATTGGGTTTAGCCCCCTTCCCCGCCAAACCGCTTCTGCCATTCGTATAGCCGATTGAGGGCTTCGATGGGTGTCATGTTGTTGATGTCTAAGGCTTGCAGTTCTTCCACCAACGGGTTGGTTTCGGGGAAGAGCGCCAGTTGCCGCGGGGTTTCGGGGGAAAGCCGTACCGCCCGCCCCGATGAGGCTTCCAGTTCCCGCAGAATTTCGTTGGCTCGCTGGATCACCGGTCGCGGCATCCCCGCGAGTTGGGCGACGTGGATGCCGTAGGAGCGGTCGGCGCCGCCGGGAACGATTTTGTGCAGGAAGACCACCCTGCCCTCGGCCTCGCTCACTGCCACATTGTAGTTCCGCACGCCCGGCAGCAGGTCGGCCAGTTGGGTCAGTTCGTGGTAGTGGGTGGCGAAAAGGGTCTTGGAGCGCAGTTTGGGGTGGTTGTGGATGTATTCCACCACCGCCCAGGCGATGGACATGCCGTCGTAGGTGCTGGTGCCGCGGCCGATTTCGTCCAGAATGAGCAGGCTACGGGAGGTGGCGTGGTGCAAAATGTTGGCGGTTTCGATCATTTCCACCATGAAGGTGGACTGCCCCGCGTGAATTTCGTCCTGCGCGCCGATGCGGGTGAAGATGCGGTCCACCAGGCCAATGCGGGCTTTGCGGGCAGGCACGAAGCCGCCCATCTGCGCCATCAGCACGATGATGGCGACCTGCCGCAAATAGGTGGACTTGCCCGCCATGTTGGGCCCGGTGAGGATGCGGATGCGCTCGCCTTCCTCGAACACCGTGTCGTTGGGCACAAAGCGCTCGCCTTCCAGCGTGCGCTCGACCACCGGGTGACGGCCATCGTAGATTTCCAGGACATCTTCTTCGACCACTTCGGGGCGGGTGTAGTCGCCTTCCACCGCGGCTTCGGCCAGGGAAGCCAGGACGTCCAGCCGCGCCAGCGCCCGTGCGGTTTCCAGCAGGCAAGAAGCATGGGAAGCGACATCCGCGCACACGTGCTTGAACAGGCGGGCTTCCAGCGCGTGGATGCGCTCTTCCGCGTTCAGCACTAACGCCTCGTATTCTTTCATTTCGGGCGTGATGTAGCGCTCGGCGTTGACCAGCGTCTGCTTGCGGATGTAGTGCTCGGGCACCAGGTGGGTGTTGGCTTTGGTGACTTCGATGTAATAGCCAAAGACCTTGTTGTAGCCCACCTTGAGGTTTTTGATGCCCGTGCGCTCGCGTTCGGCCTTTTCCAGGTTGGCGATGTAGTCGCGGGCGTGCTGTGTGCTTTCCACGATGCCGTCCAGTTCCGCGGAAAAACCCGGGCGAATCACGCCGGTATGCTGCAGGGTCGCGGGCGGCTCTTCGGCCAGGGCGCGGTTGAGCAAATCGAGCACTTCGGGGCAGGCTTCCGGTCGGGGGAAGCCCTCAGGCTGTGCTTCGGCCTGGGCCAGAGCGTCCTGCACCGCGGGCAGGCGGCGCAGGGTTTCCCGAATGGCGACCAAATCGCGCGGCTGCGCGTGGCCGGAAAGCACGCGGTTGGTCAACCGTTCCAGGTCGCCCAGCGGCTTGAGCGCCTGGCGCAGTTCGGCGCGCAGCAGGCCGTGCTCGTAGAGGAAGGCGACGCTTTCCTGGCGGCGGCGGATGCGTTCCACATCCAGCAGGGGCTTGCCCACCCACTGCCGCAGCAGCCGCTTGCCCATGGGCGTGACCGTGTGGTCGAGCACGCCCAGCAGGGAACCCGCGACCCGGCCTTCCCGCAGGGTTTCGGTGAGTTCCAGGTTGCGGCGAGTGGCTGCGTCCAGCACCATGAATTCGTCCAGGCTGTACGTGCTCAGGCCGGAAAGCAGGCCGGACGCTTCGGGCTGGGTTTCCCGCAGATATTGCACCAGTGCGCCCGCGGCGCGCACGGCCAGGGGCTTGCCCCGGAGGCCAAAGCCGTCCAGGGAAGCCACGCCGAAGTGGGCGCGCAGGGTTTCTTCCGCACGTCCCGGCTCGAAGCGCCATGCTGGCCAGGGCGTGGCATGCCCCGGCGCGTCGGGCGGCAGGGAGAAGCCTTCGGGATGCAGGATTTCCGCGGGGCGCAGGCGCAGCAGTTCGGCGCGCAGCAGGCTCTGCGGGTCGTCGGTGACGATTTCCGTGGCTGCGAATTCCCCCGTGGTGATGTCGGCATAGGCAATGCCCAGGCGGCGGTCGTCGGCGGTGAGCGCGAGCAGGTAGTTGTTGCTTTCCGCGGGCACCAGGTTGGGCTCCAGCACCGTGCCCGGGGTGACCACCCGCACCACTTTGCGCTGCATCAACCCCTTGCCCGGCTCGCCGATTTGCTCGGCAATCGCCACGTGGTAGCCCTTGGCAATGAGTTTGGCAAGGTAATTTTCCACCGCGTGGTAGGGAATGCCCGCCATGGGCACCCGCACACCCTTGGCAACGTTGCGGGACGTCAGCACAATGTCCAGTTCCCGGCTGACGATTTCCGCGTCGCGGTCGAAGGTTTCGTAAAAATCCCCCAGGCGGAAGAACAAGATCGCGTCGGGGTATTGGCTTTTGAGTTGCAGGTATTGTTTGCGAATGGGGGTGACACCGTCTTTGTTCTTGGGCATGGCTTCATTCTAATACAGAACGAGGGGAACGCAAAGGAGCGCATGGCTGCGGCGGAATGCAAAAATGCCGCGTTGCGGGGGCGCAGGGTGGCGCGGCGCTTTGCTGGGGCGGCAAGGCGAAGGGCTATCGGACGCTGTCTTCTGTTATAATTGTGGTCACACAAAACCAGGAGGAACAAATGGCCGGGAATATCAAATTCGGCACCGACGGCTGGCGGGGACGCATAGCCGAAGACTATACTTTTGCGAACGTGCGGCGGGCAGCGCAGGGCTTTGCCCGCTATTTGCTGGAAAACGGCAGGCAGGGCGAATGGGTGGTTGTAGGCCACGACAAGCGCTTTCATTCTGAAAACTTTGCTGCCGCGGTTTCAGAAGTGTTGGCTGCCAACGGCCTGCGGGTTTACCTCACCGATGGCGCCACGCCCACGCCGGTGATTTCCTACTCGGTGGTGGATAAGGGCGCAGCCGGCGCGGTCAACATCACGGCTTCCCACAACCCCCCCACCGACAATGGCTTCAAGGTGCGCGACGAGCACGGCGGCGCAATTGACCCCGAGGGCCTGAAGCGCATTGAGGCGCTCATTCCTGAAGACGAAAGCGGTGTGCAGCGGATGCCCATCGCCGAGGCCGAAGAAAAGGGCCTGGTGGTGCGCTTTGACCCCGCGCCTGCCTATATCGAGCACATCAAAACCCTGGTGGATTTGGAGCACATCAAATCCGCGGGCTTCAAGGTGCTGGTTGACCCCATGTGGGGCAACGGCGCGGGCTGGTTCACCCGCCTGCTGGAAGGCGGCAAGACCGTGGTGGAAGAAATCCACAACATCCGCAACCCCATTTTCCCCGAGATGAAGCGCCCGGAGCCGATTCCGCCCAACATCAACGTGGGCTTGCAGGAAACCGTGAAACGCGGCGCAGATGTGCTGCTCATCACTGATGGCGACGCCGACCGCCTGGGCGTGGGCGACGAACACGGCCAGTTTGTCAACCAGTTGCGGGTGTACGCCCTCCTGGCGTATTACCTGCTGGAAGTGCGCGGCCAGCGCGGCCCCATCGTGAAGACCATTTCCACCACCACACTGCTCAACAAGTTGGGCAAGCGGTATGGCGTGCCGGTTTACGAAACCGGCGTGGGCTTCAAGTATGTTGCGCCCAAGATGCTGGAAGTGAATGCGCTCATCGGCGGCGAGGAATCCGGTGGCTATGCCTTCCGGGGCAACGTGCCCGAGCGCGACGGCATCCTCGCGGGCCTTTACATCCTTGACATGATGGTAAAACTCAACCGCAAGCCCGCGGAACTGGTGGAACTCATCTTCCAGGAAGTCGGTCCCTCGTATTACGACCGCATTGACACGCCCTTCACTGGCGACCGCCACCCCATCGAAGAACGCGTGCGCAACGCCAAACCGGAAACCATCGGCGGCTTGAAGGTGACCGGTTTCCGCACCATCGACGGCTATCAATTCATGCTGGAAGACGGCGGCTGGCTGCTGATTCGCTTTTCCGGCACGGAGCCGCTGCTGCGGGTGTATTGCGAAACCACCGAGGCCGACCGTGTCCGGCCTATTCTGGAAGATGGCCTGCGCATTGCCGGGCTGAAAGATTAGCAGGCAGCGCTCCACGATGCTGGTCGACAGCCATTGCCACCTGTACTTCGACGCCTTCGACGAAGACCGGGCGGAGGTGATTGCTCGCGCTCGCCGCAACGGCGTGAAAGTGATGCTCAGCCTGGGTGTGGATGTTGCCTCGTCGCGCGCCACAGTGGCCCTGGCCGAAGCGCACGAAGGCATTTATGCCGCGGTGGGGGTGCACCCCAACGACGCTGTACGGGCGTGGGAAGGCGAGCGCACTCTCCAGGCTTTGCGGGCGCTGGCGGTTTCCCCCAAAGTGGTTGCCATTGGCGAAATCGGCCTGGATTATTACCGCGACCGCACGCCGCGCCCGCTGCAATGGCATGTGCTTCGCCAGCAACTGGATTTGGCCGCCGAACTCGGCCTTCCGGTGAGCATTCACAATCGGGAAGCCACCGCCGATTTGTTTGACATTCTGCGGGAGTGGGTCGACGACTTGCGGGAAGAGGGCAGCCCCTTGGCCGAGCGCCCTGGCGTGTGGCACGCCTTTGGGGGGAGCGTGGCCGAAGGGGAAGAGGCCATTGCCCTGGGCTTCCGCTTGGGCATCGGTGGCCCTTTGACCTTCAAGAACGCCCCCGAGCGGCGAGAAGTGGCCGCCGCGTTGCCCTTGCAAGCCTTGCTGGTCGAAACCGATGCGCCTTTCCTGGCCCCGCACCCTCATCGCGGCCGTCGCAACGAACCGGCCTACGTGCGCCTGGTGGCAGCACGCCTGGCCGAGGTGCACGGCCTCACTTTAGAAGAGGTTGCTGCCGCAACCTCACGGAATGCACGCCAACTTTTTCAGTGGAGAGACGTCGTTTGACCACGGTATCTTTTCTCGAACCGGTACAAGAAAGCCTGCAGGCCGTGGAAGACCTCATGCGCCAGCAGGCTGCCGAACATCACCATGACCTGGATGCGGCTTTGCAGCATTTGCTTTCCGCGGGCGGTAAGCGCCTGCGCCCGGCGCTGGTGTTGCTGACGGGGGAAATGCTGGGCGCGGACCGCGAACGGTTGCTGACTTTAGCGGCTGCGATTGAATTGTTGCACACCGCCACCCTGGTGCACGATGACCTTATCGATGGCGCACTCTTGCGCCGCGGCATTCCTACCTTGAATGCGCATTGGTCGCCTGCGGCCACGGTGCTCACAGGCGACTTTATGTTCGCACGCGCGGCGCGCCTCGCGGCGCTGGCTGGCTCGGTAGAGGTGATGCAACTTTTTGCCGAAACCCTGGCAATCATCGTGGACGGTGAAATCACCCAACTTTTTGATGGCCCTGGCCTGGCCGACCGGGAAGCCTACTACGGCCGCATTTACGCCAAAACGGCTTCCATGTTTGTGCTGGCAACCGTGGCGCCGGCTCGCCTGAGCGGGGCGGGGGAAGACGCGATGGCTGCCATGCGCCGCTACGGCCATGACCTGGGCATTGCTTACCAGATTGTGGACGATATTCTGGATTTCACCGGTGACCAGGCGCGGTTGGGTAAGCCGGTGGGCAGCGACCTGCGCCACGGGCTGATTACCATGCCGACGTTGTGCTATCTGGAAACTCACCCCGAGGATGAAGATCTGCGCAGCATTTTGGAAGGGGAGGGGCTGCCCACAGAGCGAATGGACGCGCTCATTGGCCGCATTCGCACCAGCGGCGCCATTGCCCAGGCCGCCGAAGACGCCCGCCGTTTCGCTCGCAGCGCGGTAGAGGCTCTGGACGATATGCCGGAAGGCGCTCAACGGGCTGCGTTGGCAGCGGTGGCCGATTACATTGTAGAACGCGATTTTTAGCCGGAGTGCTTGGCTTTCGTGGTATCAGGGTAAAAGATGTTTGGATGGGAACGCCCCCTTTGAGGTTCTGTAACCCTCGTTGAAAAAGCGAAACGCCTGCATGTACCATGCAGGCGTTTGTGCGTCTTTGGGGAAGGGGAGGTTACGCGGCAGGCATCGTGCGAATATCCTCGAATTTTTCGACCAGTTCTTTCAGGGCGTCCCGCACTTCATCTTCCGTCAAACCTTGCAGTTTGATGGTCAGCAGGGCGTTGGACGTATCTTCGCCCGAGAACGTGCCCAGCGAGATGATGTAGCCGCCTGCTTCGGCGATGGCTTTGGTGATGAGGGCCAGTTCGCCCCGCACGTTGGGCACCAGAATGGACACCCGCACGCCGGGCGCGCGTGCACCCATCATTTCCAGCAAGATCTTGAAAAGGTCGGTTTCGGTGATGATGCCCACCACTTTGCCGTCGCGCACGACGGGCAGGCCGCCGATTTTGTTATCGGCCATGATGCGGGCGGCTTCTTCGATGGGGGTGTCTTCGGTGATGGTGACCACGTCTTTGGTCATCACATCGCCAACGTTGATTTTGCTGAGCAGGTAGTTGATTTCCCAAACGCTCAGCGTTGTGGCTGCTGAAGGGGAGGCGTTGAGCAGGTCTTTGTCTGAGACGATACCGACGAGTTTGCCCTTTTCGTCCACCACGGGGGTGCGGCGGATATGTTCCACCCGCATGAGGTTGAGGGCATCGACTACCGGCATGTCAGGGGGAATGGTGATGACGGGGTGAGACATACGATCGCCGACGAGCATGGTTGACCTCCTGAGAGAAGCAGACCGCCAAAGCGGCATGGACGAGTTTTTCTACTTACAGTGTACCGCACAAGTCAAGTTGTGAAAAGTGACACAAATAACATGTGGCCTTTTTTATAAGCCCAGGTAGGCTTTTTGCACGTCGGGGTTGCTGGCCACCGTGCGGGAAGGCCCTTCGATTTCGATGCGCCCTTCAGCGAGCACGTAGGCGTAATCGGTCACGGCCAGCGCCATTTGGACGTTTTGTTCCACCAGCAGCACCGTGATGCCGGTTTCCCGCAGCTTTTTGAGGCTTTCGAAAAGTTGCAATACCAGGAAAGGAGCCAACCCCAGCGAGAGTTCGTCGATCATCAGCACTTTGGGAGAGGCCATGATGCCCCGGGCCACGGCCAGCATTTGCTGTTCGCCGCCGCTCATGGTGCCCGCTTTCTGGTTTTGGCGGTCTTTCAAGCGGGGGAACATCTCGAACACGAGTTCCAGGTTGCGATTGTAGTCGGCGCGGGCGCGTTTGGGGGAAGCCCCCATCGCCAGATTTTCCAGCACGGTCATGTGGGTGAAGAGCTGGCGGCCTTCGGGCACCAGAATCAGCCCGCGGTCGGCTTTGGCGTGGGGCGGCAGTTTGCTGACGTCTTCGCCTTCGAAAAGCACCTGCCCCTGCCAGGGCCGGTTGAGGCCCATGATGGTGCGCAGCAGGGTGGTTTTCCCCGCACCGTTGGCGCCGACCAGCGAGGTCATGCTGCTTTCTTGCAGGGCCAGCGTGATGCCCCAAAGAATTTGCACTTCGCCGTAGCCGGAAGTTACATCGCGCAGTTCCAGGATAGCCATACGCATTCCCTCGTTATGTGGGTTGCTTAGTCGCCTTGCAGCAGGCGCTCGGCGAGTTTGGGGTCGCCCAGGTAGGCCTGAATGACCCGCTCGTTGTTCGCAATTTCCTCGGGGGTGCCTTCGGCAATCAGTTTGCCGAAGTCCAACACGAGGATGCGGTCGGAAACGTTCATGATGGCACTCATGACGTGCTCGATCATGATGATAGTGATGCCGCGATCGCGAATGGCTTTGACCGTCTCCACCATTTTAGCGATTTCCGACGGGTTGAGGCCGGCCAGCACCTCGTCCAGCAGCAACAACTTGGGGCGAGAAGCAATGGCCCGGGCCATTTCCAGCCGTTTCTTTTGGGCCACGTTCAGGCTTCCAGCGAGTTGGTCGGCCTTTTCGGCCAGTCCGACGAATTCCATCACTTCGTCGGCGATGGCGGCGGCGTGTTTGAGATTGGCGTTGGCGTGGCCGAAGCAGGCCCCGACCATGACGTTTTCCCGCACGCTGAGCTCGTTGAGGGGGCGCACAATCTGGTGGGTGCGTGCCAGCCCCAGGCGGGCCAGGTGGTACGGCTTCTTGCCGGTGACGTCGTGGCCGTCGAAGATGATGCGCCCCTCTTCGGGTTTGTAAACGCCGTCGATGACGTTGAAGAGGGTGGTTTTTCCCGCCCCGTTGGGGCCGATCAACCCGAGAATTTGCCCTTCCGGCAGGTCGAAGGTCACTTGCGTCAGCGCCTGGAGGCCGCCGAAGCGTTTGGTGACGCCCTGAACTTGGAGAATCATATCAACCACCTCCGAACCTTAGCGTAGCGTTGGCGCAGCCAGCCGACCAGCCCGCGCGGGATGAAGAGCACGATGAGCAGCAGCAGCACGCCGGAAATGGCAAGTTGCAGGTTTTTGAAGAGCGGGCTAACCAGCAGGTAGTCGCGCAGGGTTTCGTAACCTCCGGCGCCGACGATGGGCCCCAGCACCGTGCCTTGACCGCCGAGCATGATCATCACGATCATTTCAATGGATGTGCGTAGCGGGAAGGCCAGCCCCGGCTCGATGGTGCCGTTTTTGAAGAAGTACAGCGCGCCCACCATCCCCGGAATGATGGCCGAGAGCACGAAAGCCCAGTTTTTGGCCGCGGGGGTGATTACGCCCATGACTTCGGCGGCGTCTTCGTCTTCCCGAATGGCAAGCAGCCCCAACCCAAATTTGGAGGTGCGTACCCAGTAACTGACCACCGTGACCAGCAGCGTCAGGCCGATCATGATGTAGAAGACCAGTTCCAGTGCGTGCATGGCGCCGCCGTAGGCTTTGTAGACGGAAAAGTTGAGCGTCATGCCGGTGGGGCCGCCAAAAGGCTGGAAGTTGTTGATGAAGGCGCTGACGGCTTCGTTGATGCCGATGGTTGCCAGCGCGAAGTAGGCCCCACGCAGCCGCAGAATGCCGACGCCCAGCAGGTAAGCCAGCAACCCGGCGGCGATGCCGCCCGCCAGCAGAGCCAGCCAGAGACTCCAGCCCAGCACGTTGATGGTGTAAAAGCCTATATAGCCGCCGAAGCCGAAGAACACGACATGGCCGAAACTGACATACCCGGTATAGCCCAAGAGGATGTTCAGACTGGAAGCCAGCGCAATCGCGCTCAACACGGTGAAGGCGGTTTCGCGATTGAGGGCGTCTCCTGTGATGATGGGCCACAGCCCAATGGCGAGGACCACAGCCAGGCTGAGCCACAGGCTTGCATGTTCGCGGAGTTTTTCGCTCATTCTTCCCCTCCAAACAGACCGTTGGGTTTGACGAGCAGGATGAGCACAAAGAGCACGAATTCCAGCACCGGCGTCCAGGTCGTGGGCATAGCCATCGGCACCAGCCCTTCAATGACGCCCAAGATCAACCCGCCGAACAGCGAGCCTACCGGGTTCCCCAGGCCGCCCAACACGCCGATCACGAAACTTTTGAGTTCGTAGCTCCCGCCCGAGAGGATGGTGAAGGGGAAGAAGGTGGCAATCAGACCGCCCGAAACGGCTGCCAGCAGGGTGCCCAGCCCAAAGGTCAGCGCCAAAATTTGTGCGGAAGGCACGCCGACGATTTCCGCAGCGTCACGGTTGTCGGTGACGGCGCGGATGTAGCGGCCTGGGCGGCTGTATTTGAGAAAAAGGAACAGCCCTATGGCTACCAGGGTGGCAACCAGGGCTGCAATGAGGCGGGTGGTGGTGACCACGGTCACACCAAATTGAATGCTACCCAGGTCAAGGGGAATGTTGCGCGGCGTTGTGGTGAAAACGGCGGTGCCTACACCGAGAATCACCATGTTGACCGCATAGGTTGCCAGAAGGGTCGAAAGTTCTGGCGCGTCAATGACTCGGTGGACGGCAATGAAGTAGATGATGATGCCGAAGATCAGCCCCAGGAAAGCCGTCAGCACCAGGGCAAGGTAAGGGTGCACGCCCAGGCCGACGAAGAGGTAATACACGCTGAACATCCCCAACGCAATCAATGAACCGTGGGACAGGTTGATGACGTTCATCACGCCCCAGATCAGCGTCAGCCCCATGGCGGCGATGCCATACACGAACCCTAAAAGCAAGCCGTCGATGAGGGAACGAAGCAATGCATCCATCATAAAGTGTTCTCCGCAAGGGGGATAGGGGGATAAAAAGCCTCCCTCAGAGGGGAAGTCACCCTCTGGGGGAGGCTAAGGGAGACCACGCGTTTAGTGTTGCAGGGGGTAAAGGGGCGCGGCCGTCGCGCCTTCTTTCGGCCAGACCACCTCTTTCACCAGTTTGCCGTCTTTCTTCTGCCACTGGATGTAGATCATCTCGTGGCCGACCTGCAAGCCGTGCGAGTCGGTGGTGTTGAACTTGATGTGCCCGAAGAAGGTCAAGACGTCCATTTTGTCGAGTGCGGCTTTCACTTTGTCGGCATCGATGGAGTCGGCATCCTGGATGGCCTTTTGCAGCACCAGGCCGGCCGCGTAACCGCCTGCCGAGTGATAGTCGGGGTCTTCGTTGTAAGCCGCTTTGTAGGCTTTGACGAATTCAGCACTGGTGGGGCCGAACCAGGTCAGGCCGGCGGCCTTGGCCGATTCGGGCGAGTAGTTGGCGCTGGCTTCCCACTGGCTGGGGCCTACCACGCCAAGCGCTGCATCACCCAGGTCGGCGAAACTCGGGTCGGGCGGGGCGACCAGCAGGGCGAGGTATTTGATGTCCAGTTTCTTTTCGTACAGCTGGCGGGCCAGGGTCGAGCCATCCTGGAAGTGACCGCCGCCCATCACGGCCTGCGCGCCGCTATCCTGAATCTTGTTGATGAAGGCGCCGAAGTCGGTGGTGCCCTTGTCGTAGCCTTCGAACATCACCACATCGTAGCCTTTCTGCTCAGCGTATTCCTTAGCGGCCTTCACCACCGCGGTGGAGAACTTGCTGTTTTCGTACACGAAGGCGACTTTCTTGAGGTTGGGGTCGAGGCTCTGCAGCAGGTCCACCGCACCGGTCAGGTAGTGGCTGGCGGGGGTGTAGAGCTGGTACACCCGCTCGTAGCCCTTCTGGAAGATGGAGTCCGAAGCGGCACCGGTCGCCAGCATGACCTTGCCGTATTGCTCGGAGATGATGGCTGCCGAAGCCGTCAGGCCGCTGGAGTAAGGGCTGATGAGGAAATCGGCCTTGTCTTTGGTGACCAGGCGGGTGTAGAGCTGTTGCACCTTGTCGCCGCTGCTTTCATCGTCGTAAGAGACGGCCTTGAACTTCACCACGGTCCCATCGCTCAGTTTGATACCGCCGTTGTCGTTGACCTGCTTGATCCACAGGTCCAGGCCGTCGCTCTGGCGGGTGGATTCTTCGTTGTACTTGCCTGTTTTGGATTGGGTGAAACCAATGGTCACCGTCACGACCTTGGCGCTCGGAGCCTGGGTTGCCTCGGCCGGTGCCTGGGTGGCTTCGGCTGCGGGTGGCTGGGTTGCCGGCGCTTGCGTCGCCTCGGGAGCGGTTGTGGGCGTTGCCGTTTTGGCGCAAGCAGCCAGGGCCATACTGGCCACCAGCAGAAGCCCAAGAAGAAGGTAAAGTTTCCGTCGCATCTTGCTCCTCCTTAGTTACGTAAAGGGTGAGGATAGGAACAGACTGCCGGGGCTTTGCGCCCCGCGTCCATTTTAGCAGCCTTTGGCTATGGGCAGGGGGAGGGGAGCGTAAAAAATGAATAAAAATGCTTCTAAGGTAGGGGAAGGAAAATGGGCTAAGACTCTATCCGAAAAATCGGAAAGGAGTTGAAAAAGAAGGCGTAACCTGCTAAAAAGGGTGTCCCAAAACCACTTTAGCGAGGTTACGCCATGCGCAGAAATCCTAACACAAAACCAGCCAGCCCGGACTATTTTCGTGTA